>NZ_JANQCZ010000009.1:0-78357 GCF_024723605.1 Campylobacter sp. LMG 17559 | reverse complement strand
AAACAATTCATAAAAAAAACTTTTTTCAAAAAAACTTTTTATGAAAATTTTTATCATCCACTAGATTTATTAAAACTAAATAACAGATATAATTTTTATTTTGCTTGGCAAGGAACTTTTAAAGCTAAAATTTTAAATCAATACAATCTTCGTTTCACACATGGAATTTATCATGAAGATCATGATTTTGGAACTATATTGTTTTGTTTGGCTAATAGAATGTTTTATATTAAAAACAATTATGGTTATATCTATAGAAGTAATCCTGATTCGATAACATCGACACAAAAAAAATCTACTTTTCCAAAGAAAATACCAAAATTTTTACTGCCAATAAAACATCATTTTAAAACATATAAATCTTTAAGGATGTATTATAAAGTTTATTCTTTTAGCATTATAGCTCTTCAAATTTATAATTTTATAAATCGAAGTGAACACAAAGGCGATATTTTTTTGCAAAATATGATTTATGAATACTGTGATTTGTTTAAAACTTCTTTAAAAATTGATCCTTTACATCTATTAGATATTTATAAAAAAATGAAATTAAATAAAAATAAACTATTTTTTAGATGTATAAAAAAATTAAAAAGACATCCGAAGCATATTTTTCACTTGATTAACTATTTTTTGTATTAATTATCTCCAAGTTGTTTTTTTATTTTTTATAGTTTCAAGATAAATTTGATGATTAATTTCAAGCATATTTTTGCTATTTTCTTCATGGTAAATATGATAAGCTAGAGCGTTAAATTTAAGCCTTTTAAATACTCCGTCATTAAATAAAAATCTGGCTACAAACTCGCTATCTTCCCTACCCCAACCTATAAATTTTTCATTAAATCCCTCAATGGCTTCAAAATCACTTTTATAAAAACTCATATTGCAACCTCTTATACCTTTAATGAGCTGTGATTTTTTAAAAATTTTCTTAGTTAATTTTGAAAATTTATATATACATTTAGCTAAAAAAATATTTCTTTGGTTTTTAAAACCCTTTTTGTTAAATGCCAAACTAAAATCATTTTTGCTTAAAAGTTCTTTGCTTTCTTTTTCATTTAAAATCACCCTAGAACCTTGCAAAAATACTTTTTTTTGTGCAAATTTCAAATGATCATTAATGAAGTTTTTTTCTAAAATCATATCTCCATCTATGACGATTATATATTCACTGTTGGAAGCTTCAATAGCTTTATTTCTAATCTCGCTTAGTCTAAACCCCTCATCTTCTTGCCAAATATGCTCTAACTTACATGGAAAATCTTTTCGATAAGCTTGTATAAGTTTAGCCGTATCTTCCCTGCTTCCATCATCAGCTATTAAAACCTCATCTGGTAAAGGCTCTAAGTTTTTAACGCTATCAAGCACTAAAGCAAGCCTTTCTTTTTGATTATAGGTTGTGATGATTAAAGCACAAGTTTTTGGCTTTTGCTTTTTTAACTCATATAATTTCATATATTTAAAAAAAGCTCCAAGGCCATTACAAGCACTTATGATAAAGCCTTTATAACCATAAAAAATTCCCTTTTTTAAAACATAATTTCTAAAAAAAGTCCAAATTCCTCTTAATAATGCTTTGCAAACACTACTTTCTTTATGTAAATTTTGCAAAGCCCAAAGCTTAGAGTATTTTTGAAGCTTATCTAACAAACTATCGATATCATCAAAAGCAAAATGCCTCAAACCATTTTGCAACTTAATCTTTTTACTATCTTCATGTAAAATCAAACTCTCATGCACTAAATTTTCATTAAAATTGGTATGGGTTTTATTAAACACACGCATTACATAATCAGGCCACCACCCACAAGCTTTAATCCACTCTCCATTGTATAAATTTTCTCTTGGTAAAGCTATGATATCTTCCTTATTAGGCTCAATTTGCCCTAATTCTTGTAAAAATTCTTTCTTAGCAAGCTCATCTGCGTCAATATTAAAAATCCAATCATTACTAGCATAACTTATGGCTAAATTTTTCAAAGGTCCAAAACCTATAAATTTATGCTGATAAATCTTGATATTTTTATAGTTTTTACTAAATTCATAAGCAATTTTCAAAGTATCATCATTACTATCATTTTCTATTAAAACGATCTCACCAAATTCTTGCAAAGATTCCAAGCAAGCTTTTAAAGTTTTTTGAGCATTTTTAACAATCATTATCACACTAATTTGCTTTAAATCCATTTTATATCCTATAAATACAACTCATGATTGTATCTTTTAAATCTCTTATGAAAGAAAAAATACTCATCAGGTTTAAAATTAATCATCTCTTCACAACACTTTGCTTGATACTTAGTAAGCTCTTCTATACTTGCCTTGCTTGCATCTAAAGCCTTAAAAGTTTTTACAAAAAATTTCTCATCTTTTTGATACACAAAACAAGGTAAAATCATAGCATTTGTTTTTTTAGCAAGCACACTTGCACCTGCTATAAAATTTACTTCTTGATTAAAATATTGTATTTTTACACTTTCACTATCCACCGCATCTTGATCGGTTAAAATTCCAAGTGATCTACCTTCTTTTAAGGCTTTTAGCATTTTTTTAAGCCCGCCCTTTTTTTCTATAAGCTCTATGTTAAATTGCGTGCGATTTTTACTTAAAATTTTATCCATTATCACACTATCAAGCGCTCTTCCAACTATGGAAATCCCTTGAAATTTAGCTCCAAAAGATAAAGCCAAAAGTTCCCAGTTACCATAATGAGCCGTAGTTACAATCAAGGGTCTTTTACTTTGCATTATATTTAAAATTTGCTCCTCATCATCAAAGCAAATTTTATTGATGATTTCTTCTTTGCTTGCATTTTGATTTTTGATAAAATCAATCCCAAATTTAGCAAAATTTTTATAGATATTAAAGCTAGTTTCATCGCGCCATTTTTGATCTTTTTCAGGAAAGCAAATTTTTAAGTTTGTATCAATGATTTTGCGGTGTTTGTGATTAAACCTATAAGTGATCAAAGCAACCAAATTTGCAAAAGAACTTAAAAGCTTTGAAGGTAAAATCTTCACAAGAGCTTTTAATATATAAAAAAGGCTTAGATATACATAATTTATCATTTTTTTAAAAGCTCGCAAGCAAGTTTAAAAATATCTTTTTCATCGATATTTTGTATGCAAAAATCACTTTTATCTATATGCTTTGAATGCAGTATTTTTTTACCTGCATTGATTGTTTTATTAATATTTGTTTCATAAGTATTTCTTTGACTAGGAGTAGCACCAAAAATCGTTATAGAAGGCTTGTTTAGTGCAAAGGCTAAATGAGTAGGCCCACTATCATTTCCGATAATTAGATCGCTTGCCTTAGTTAAAGCACAAAGCTCACTTAAGCTTAATTTTGGCGCAAGTTCTATTTTCAAATGTTTTAAATTTAAAACTATATCTTTAGCAAAATTAAACTCATTAACATTACCCCAACCAAGCATGATTTTTGCACTAGTAAAATACTCCAAAAGCATTCTACAAAGTAGTATCAAACGCTCTTTTGGATAAATTTTATTAGGCATAGATGAGCCTACATGTATGAGTATATTTGGCGCACTTTCACCTAAAGAAAGTCTTTGCTCTAAGCTTTCTTTTAACTCATCATCTACGCTAAAACAACTTTGTTTTAACTCTATATCGCTATGATCAAAATGCTCATTTAACACATAAGCTACCAAAGAAAGATTACGCACGATAATATTTTCTTCATAATTACACGCAAATTTATGTGTATAAAAATTACTCGCAAAGCCCTCTTTTATGCTTTCTTGATCAAAACCAAAAGTATTAGCACATAAAAATTTACTCACTAAAGCAGATTTAATCAAACCTTGCAGATCAATCACAACATCATATTTGTTTTGTCTAGCTTCAAAAAGCATAGCAAAAACTTCTTTGAATTTTCTATCTTTTAAAGGCAGGGCATAAACTTCATTGATCATTGGATGATCTTGAAATAATCCTGCAAATCTTGCATCTACAAACCAATCAATACTCGCCTTAGGATAATGCTTTTTAATAAATTGCAAAACAATTACAGCATGGATGATATCTCCAAGTGCGGATAACTTAACCAAACCTATTTTCATATGCTACTTTATTTTTAAATTTTCTGTTATGATTTTAACAAAGATTTTTTTAAAAAAAGGTTTATCATGCAAGAATATATTTGCGTTTTTGATTGTGAAAGCATTCCTGATATAGAATTGATAAAACATCTTTATGATTTTAATGGTGATGATTTAAGCATTAGCAAGCAAGCCTTAGAAAAACAAAAAGAAGAAAGTGGAAGTGAATTTTTACCCCTGCCTTTTCATAAAGTTGTAAGCATTTGTGCAGTAATTGCAGATAAATTTGGAAATTTCATCAAAGTCAATAAAATCAAAGGCGAAAATGAAAAGCAAATGCTAGAAGAGTTTTTTAACTTCATAGACAAACACCAACCCCGCCTTGTAAGTTTTAATGGTAAAAGCTATGACATGCCTTTGCTTGTTATAAGAGCATTAAAATACAATATCAACGCAAGTGCTTATTTAGACGCAAGCGATAAATGGAATAATTATAAAAGTAAATTTGTAGAAAATAAACATTGTGATTTATTAGAATCTTTAGGAAGTTTTGGTCAAAAAGGCTTAAGACTTGACACGCTTTGTGCTATGGCGGGACTTCCTGGAAAATATGATGTACATGGAAATGAAGTATTAGAACTTTTTTATCAAAACAAATTAGAAAAAATTCACGAGTATTGCGAGAGTGATGTGTTAAACACCTATATGCTATTTTTAAAATACGAACTCATCAAAGGCAATTTAACCCAAGAAGATTATCTTAATATTTTAGAAAATTTCAAAGAAGAGCTTTTGCAAAAACATAGCGATAAAACCTATCAAAAGCCATTTTTAGAAGCCATAGAAAAAGAAAAGAGCAAGTTTTAAATTAATTAAGAAAAGTATATTAAAATAACTATTATTAAATATCACAAAAAGGATAAAAATGAAAATTTTAATCACCGGTGGCGCAGGATACATAGGCTCTCATACTTTAAAACAATTTTTAGAAACAAATCATGAAATTTGTGTATTAGATAATCTTTCAAAAGGTAGCAAAAAAAGTTTAGATGAACTTTCTAAAATCAGACCTTTTAAGTTTTTTGAGCAAGATTTAAGCGATTATGCTGGGATTAAAAAACTTTTCAAAGAAGAAAAATTTGATGCAATTGTGCATTTTGCAGCTAGTATTGAAGTTCTTGAAAGTATGGAAAATCCTTTAAAATATTATATGAACAATACCGCAAACACAAGTAATCTAATCCAAACTTGTTTAGAAACAGGTGTGAAAAAATTCATTTTTTCTTCAACCGCAGCTACTTATGGAGAACCACAAACTCCTATTGTAGATGAGCAAAGTCCATTAGCACCGATTAATCCTTATGGACAAAGCAAACTAATGAGTGAAAAAGTCTTACAAGATGCTAATATGGCTAATCCTGAATTTAAATACTGCATTTTAAGATACTTCAATGTAGCAGGTGCTTGCATGAGTTATCCTATAGGTCAACGCTATCCAAAAGCTACTTTACTTATCAAGGTTGCTGCTGAAGTAGCCACAGGAAAAAGAGAAAAACTTTATATTTTTGGCGATGATTATAACACCAAAGATGGTACTTGCATTAGAGATTTTATCCATGTTGATGATATTTCAAGTGCACATTTAGCTGCTTTAGAATACCTAGAAAACAATGAAAGTAATATTTTCAATGTAGGATATGGACACGGTTTTAGTGTAAAAGAAGTTATTGAAACCATGAAAAAAGTAAGTGGAGTAGATTTCACAGTAGAACTTGCACCAAAAAGAGCTGGGGATCCTTCTGTGCTTATTTCAAATGCGGATAAAATCAAAACTCTAACTAATTGGAAACCAAAATATGATGATTTAGAATTAATCTGTAAAAGTGCTTATGAGTGGGAAAAACAGTGTTAAAAAAACTTTTTTTCATACTCAATACTCATGATAAGAAATTTTTATTTGCTTTACTAATTTTTTCTATTTTTATAGGATTTATAGAAAGCTTTGCTATTTCTTTGATCATGCCTTTTGTATCGGTAGCGAGTAATTTTGAGCTTTTAGAAAAAAGCTCCTATTTTCAACCTATATATGAGTATTTAAACTTACCAAGTTATAAGATTATTGCTTATTTTGGCTGTATATTAATCGCCTTTTATATTTTTAGAGCCTTTTTAAATGCCTTTTATTTTCATTTGCTTGCGCGTTTTTCTAAAGGGCGTTACCACAGCCTTGCTTGTCGTATTTTTGATAAATACCTACACCTTGAATATGAAAATTTTACTAACAAAAATCAATCAGAACTTTTAAAAACTATTACTCAAGAAGTATTTCATTTAAGCACTTTAATTAGTGCATTTTTACTTATGTTAAGTGAAAGTTTTGTGGTGTTTTTACTTTATACTTTATTGCTAATTATCAACTATAAAATCACCCTAGCTTTAAGTGCTTTTTTACTTTTAAATGCTTTTATTTTGATTAAAATCCTCTCACCCTTGGTAAAAAAAGCTTCCATAGCTAGAGAAGAGGCGATGAAAAATTATTTTGAAATTTTAAATGCAAATTTAAACAACCTTAAAATCATCAAACTCAAAACCAAAGAGCAAAGCACACAAAAGCTTTATGAAATTCAAAGTGGGCTTTTTGCCAAAGCAAACATTAGCAATGAAAGCATGTCAAGCATTCCCAGAATTTACCTTGAAGGTATAGGTTTTTGTATGCTTTGTTTTATCGTGGTGTATTTAGTTTTAAGATATGAAAGTGATATCTCATCTATCTTAGCAACTATTACTATTTTCGTAGTAGCTCTTTATAGGCTTATGCCAAGTGCTAATCGTATCATCACAAGTTACAATGAAATCACATATTATAAAAACTCTTTAGATATTATTTATAATATGCTCAATGAAAAAGAAGAAAAACTAGGCGATGAAAGTATTGAATTTAAAGAAAAAATCGTTTTGAAAAATCTTTTCTTTGCTTATAAGGGTAAGAAAAATTTATTTAAAAATTTAAATTTTGAGCTTAAGAAAAATGAAAAAATCGCTTTTATAGGTAAAAGTGGAAGTGGTAAAAGTACTTTAGTTGATCTTATTATAGGGCTTTTAAAACCAAGCGATGGAGCTATTTTTGTAGATGGAATTAAACTTGATGAGAGCAATATAAAAAGTTTTAGAAGTAAAATTGGCTACATACCTCAACAAATTTATCTTTTTAATGATTCTATTGCTAAAAATATTAGCTTTGGAGAAGAAGTGGATGAAGCACTTTTGTATAAGGTAATCAAACAAGCTAATCTTGAAAGCTTTGTAAATTCACTTGAAGATGGAGTGCATACTAAGGTGGGTGATTCAGGTTCGTTTTTAAGTGGAGGTCAAAGACAAAGAATAGCCATAGCAAGAGCGCTTTATCAACAACCTGAAATTTTAGTTTTAGATGAAGCAACTAGCGCTCTTGATCAAGAAAGTGAAGCAAAAATCATGGAAGAAATCTATAAAATTTCAAAAGATAAAACCCTCATCATCATAGCCCATAGGCTCTCAACTATACAAGGTTGCGATAGAGTATTTGAAGTAAAACATGGACATTTAAAGGAACAAGTATGAAAATCACTTTCATCATAGCTACTTTAAATTCAGGTGGTGCTGAAAGAGTATTGGTCACTTTAGCTAATGAGCTTTGCAAAAATCATGAAATAAATATTATTAAATTTCACAAAGAAGACTCTTTTTACAAGCTTGATCCAAAAATCAAACTTTTTACCCTAGAGCAGTTTGACTTTTCCACTCTTTATAATAAAATGGCCTCACGCATTAAAAAATTCAAAGCCTTAAAACAAGCACTTAAAGATCATCAAAGCGATGTTTTTATCTCATTTTTAGATACCACTAACATCGCTTGCATTTGGGCAAATAAAGGTTCTAATACACCTTTAATTATTAGCGAGCATAGCTCTTATACTTATTTAAAATCTAAAATTTGGAAGTTTTTACGCCGTATAAGTTTTCCTCATGCAAATGCTCTAACCGTGCTAAGTAATGATGATAAAAATTATTATGAAAATTTTGTTAAAAAAGTTATCAATATGCCAAATCCTTGTCATTTTAGCCCCATTAAAGAAAATTTAGAAAAAGAAAATAATGTCATTTTCGTAGGCAGACTTGATCATAATAAAAATGCTTCTATGTTTTTAAAAGCCATAGCAAGGCTAGATACAAATTTACAAAAACAATACAATTTTTTCATAGCAGGCGATGGAGAATTAAGACAAGATTTAGAACAAGAAGCTAAGAATTTAAATATCAAAGTTAATTTTCTAGGTAAAGTTGAAAATATGCAAGAGCTTTATAAAAAAGCAAAAATAATCTGCCTTTGCTCTTTCATAGAAGGCTTGCCAACAGTTTTACTTGAAAGTTTATATTATCAAGTAGCGCGCATTAGCACTAAATACACAAGCGGCCATAAAGATTTAATTGATGATGGAAAAGATGGATTTTTAGTAGATTTAGATGATGAGAAGGCTTTAAGCGAGAAACTCACGCTTTTAATGCAAGATGAAAATTTAAGAAAAACACTAGCGCTTAATGCACAGCAGCGATGTAAAGATTATGAAGTGGTCAATGTAGCACAAAAATGGATTGATTTGATCAAAGAAGTAAGGGTTTAACATGAAAAAACTAGCAATTTTTATTTATTCTTTAGGAAGTGGTGGTGCTGAAAGGGTTGTATCTACGCTATTGCCTGTATTAAATTTAAAATATGAAGTGCATTTGATTTTAATGAATGACAAAATATCCTATGATATTCCTGAGGTTAATATCCACTACCTTGAAAAATCAAATCCAAGCGAAAGTAACTTAGCTAAATTTTTAAAACTACCCTTGCTAGCTATGAAATACAAAAAGCTTTGTGAAGATTTAAAAATCAATTTACAATTTGTATTATTAAATAGACCTAATTATATTGCGTTAATGGCAAAATCCCTAGGACTTAAATCAACCCTTATTATCAATGAATGCACCACTCCAAGTGTGATTTATAAACATAATAATCTAAATTCTTTTATTAATAAATTTCTTATTAAAAAACTTTATAACAAAGCAGATTTAATCTTAGCAAATTCTATAGGAAACAAAGAAGATTTAATACAAAATTTCAATATAGAGGCTAAAAAATGCGATATTTTATACAATGCCATAGATTTAGAAAACATTATAGAAAAATCTAAAGAAAAAATAGACTTTAAAGATCCTTTTATATTAAGTGTTGGTAGGCTTGATCATGGTAAAAATCATGCTATGCTTATAAGAGCTTATGCAAAAGTTAAAACTGATTTAAAATTAGTCATTTTAGGCGAGGGTATTTTAAAAGATGAGCTTTTAGCTTTAATAGAAACTTTAAATTTAAAAGACAAGGTCTTTTTACTAGGTTTTGATAAAAATCCTTATAAATACATGAGCAAATGTGATTTTTTTGCTTTTGCCTCAAGTTTTGAAGGCTTTTCTAATGTTTTAATCGAATGTCTAGCTTGTAATACTGCCGTGCTTTGCACTGATCATAAAAGTGGCGCAAGGGAGTTATTTTTAGATGATGAGTTTGGACTTTTAGTAAAAGTAGATGATGAAAAAGCCATGCAAGAAGGCTTAGAAAAAATGTGCAATGATGAAGCATTAAAAGCTTCATATAGACAAAAGGCTTTTTTGCGTGCAAAAGAATTTGATAAAATTAGCATAGCAAAGCAATTATTTGAATTTTTCAACAAGGCATAAAATGAAACTACACCAAAATTTCACTGATAATAATTCTATCAAATATACCTGTATTTTAATCCTTATAGCCTTTGCTTTTAGTGTTTTGTGTAGGTTATACTGGGTGGCTTGGGCAAGTGAGTTTTATGAGTTTTTCTTTAACGATCAACTCATGATTACTACTAATGATGGCTATGCTTTTGCAGAAGGTGCAAGAGATATGATAGCAGGTTTTCATCAACCTAATGACTTATCTTATTTTGGAAGCTCACTTTCTACTTTGACTTATTGGCTTTATAGTATTTTGCCTTTTAGCTTTGAAAGTATTATTTTATATATGAGTACTTTTTTTGCTTCTTTGATTGTTGTGCCTATTATATTAATCGCAAGAGAGTATAAACTCACTACCTATGGCTTTATAGCAGCCTTGCTTGGAAGCATTGCAAATAGTTATTATAACCGCACTATGAGTGGGTATTATGATACTGATATGCTAGTATTAGTTTTACCAATGCTTATTTTGCTTACCTTTATACGCTTAACTATTAATAAAGACATTTTCACCCTACTTTTGAGTCCAATTTTCATCATGATTTATTTGTGGTGGTATCCATCAAGTTATTCTTTAAATTTTGCTATGATAGGACTTTTTGGACTTTATACTTTAGTATTTCATAGAAAAGAAAAGATTTTTTATCTAGCTATTGCTTTGATGATCATAGCTTTAAGTATGCTAGCATGGCAATATAAACTTGCTTTGATTGTATTATTATTTGCTATTTTTGCTTTTAAAGAAGAAAAAATTAATTTTTATATGATTTGGGCTTTGATTTTTATTAGCATTTCGATTTTACATTTAAGTGGTGGCTTAGATCCTGTTTTATATCAACTTAAATTTTATGTTTTCAAAGCTTCTGATGTACAAAATTTAAAAGATGCTGCTTTTATGTATTTTAATGTTAATGAAACTATTATGGAAGTAAATACTATCGATCCTGAAGTATTTATGCAAAGAATTAGCTCTAGTGTTTTAGTATTTATCCTTTCTTTTATAGGTTTTATCTTACTTTGTAAAGATCATAAAAGCATGCTTTTAGCTCTACCTATGCTTGCACTAGGTTTTATGGCTTTAAGAGCTGGACTTAGATTTACTATTTATGCAGTTCCTGTGATGGCTTTGGGTTTTGGGTATTTTTTATATGCATTTTTTAATTTTTTAGAAAAAAAACAAATCAAACTTAGTCTAAGAAATAAAAATATCTTGCTCATACTCATTGCATTTTTTAGTATAAGCCCTGCTTTGATGCATATTTATTATTATAAATCCTCTACTGTTTTTACTTCTTATGAAGCTAGTATTTTAAATGATTTAAAAAATAAAGCTCAAAGAGAAGATTATGTCGTTGCTTGGTGGGATTATGGTTACCCAATACGCTATTATAGCGATGTAAAAACCTTAATCGATGGTGGAAAACACTTAGGAAAAGATAATTTTTTCTCATCTTTTGTCTTAAGTAAAGAACAAATTCCAGCAGCTAACATGGCAAGACTTAGCGTAGAATACACTGAAAAATCTTTCAAAGAAAACTATCCTGATGTTTTAAAAGCTATGGTTAAAGATTATAACCAAACAAGTGCTAAAGATTTTTTAGAAAGTTTAAATGATAAAAATTTTAAATTTGATACCAATAAAACTAGAGATGTATATATTTATATGCCTTATAGAATGTTGCGTATCATGCCTGTAGTGGCACAATTTGCAAATACAAATCCTGACAATGGAGAGCAAGAAAAAAGTTTATTTTTCTCCCAAGCTAACGCCATAGCTCAAGATAAAACTACAGGTTCTGTTATGCTTGATAATGGAGTAGAAATTATTAATGATTTTAGAGCCTTAAAAGTAGAAGGTGCAAGTATACCTTTAAAAGCTTTTGTGGATATAGAATCCATCACTAATGGCAAATTTTATTACAATGAAATTGATTCAAAAGCTCAAATTTATTTGCTCTTTTTAAGAGAATACAAAAGCTTTGTGATTTTAGATGAAAGTCTTTATAATAGTGCTTATATACAAATGTTTTTATTAAATCAATATGATCAAGATTTATTTGAACAAGTCACTAATGATGCAAGAGCAAAAGTTTATAGGCTAAAAAGATGAAAATAGGAATTTTAACCCACAGTGCAATGAGTGTGTATTATTTTCGTCTTGCACTCATTAGGGCTTTAGAAAAAAATAATCATGAAGTTATAGTCATCACTCCAAAAGATGATTTTGCTATTAAATTACAAGAGCTAGGCTATAAGGTTTGCTTTTATGATTTAGCTAGATCAAGTGTTAATCCTTTGATTGTTTTTAAAAATCTACTTAGTTTAAAAAATACACTCAAAAGTTTAAATTTAGATCTTTTACAAACAAGCGCTCACAAAAGCAATACAACAGGTATCATAGCAGCTAAAATGGCGGGCATTAAATACACTTTTGGTTTAGTTGAGGGCTTAGGAAGTTTTTATATAGATGATGATTTTAAAAGCAAATTAGTAAGAATGAGCATTAATTTACTTTATAAAATTTCTTTTAAACTTGCTAATGGTTTTATTTTTGTCAATGAAAGCAATGCTTTATTTATGAAAAATTTAGGCTTAAAAGAAGAAAAAATCAAAATCATCAAATCCGTAGGACTAAATTTAAAACAATTTTTACCTTTAAAAATTAGCACAGAAGAAAAACAAGCTTTTTTAAAAGAACACAATATGCCTGATAAACCTATCGTTTTAATGATCTCAAGAGCGCTTTGGCATAAAGGCATTAAAGAATTTTATGAAGCAAGTCAAATTTTAAAAGATAAGGCAAATTTTGTTTTAGTGGGTGGAAGAGATGATAATAAATCTTGTGCACCATTAGAATTTTTAAACTCAAATGATGTTTTTTATCTTGGCGCAAGAAGTGATATTGCACATTTATTAAATTTATGCGATATTTTTGTTTTACCAAGCTATAAAGAAGGCTATCCAAGAACGGTTTTAGAAGCACAAGCTTGTAAAAAAGCGTGCGTGGTAAGTGATGCTGAGGGTTGCATTGAGGCAGTGGATAATGCCATAGATGGTTTAATTTGTAAATGCAAAGATAGTAAAGATTTAGCCGAAAAAATCGCAGTTTTACTAGAAGATGAAAAACTAAAAAATACTTTAGCACAAAATGCTTTTCTTAGAGCGCAAAATTATGATGAAAATATCATAGCTTTGAAATATCTTGATTTTTATAGGGGTTTTATAAATGTATAAAAATGGTTTAAAGCGTGTTTTTGACTTTTTTTTGGCTTTGATTTTATTGATTATTTTTTTACCCTTTATAGTGCTTATTGGCATTGTTTTAAAAATTGTTCAAGGAAGTGTGCTTTTTAAACAAGCAAGACCAGGATTAAATGAAAAAATTTTTTATATTTATAAATTTAAAACCATGAGTGATGAAACCGATGAAAATGGAGAATTACTTCCTGATGAATTACGCTTAAAGCCTTTTGGTAAGCTAGTTAGAAGCTTGAGCTTAGATGAATTACCACAGCTTTTTAATGTATTAAAAGGCGATATGAGCTTCATAGGCCCAAGACCTTTACTTGTAGAATACTTGCCCTTATACAATCAAGAGCAAAAAAAACGCCACGATGTAAGACCAGGCATTACAGGTTGGGCGCAAATCAATGGACGCAATGCTATTTCTTGGGAGCAAAAATTTAAATATGATGTAGAATATGTGCAAAATTGCTCTTTTTTATTTGATCTTAAAATCTTTTTTATGACCATTATTAAAGTTTTAAAAAGAAGTGGGGTTAATAAAGAAGGAGTAGCTACAACGGATAAATTCAATGGACACAACTAAAAGTATTTATATATATGGTTCTAGTGGGCATGGTTTAGTCTGTGCTGATGTAGCTAGAAATTTAGGGTATGAAAAAATCATCTTTTTAGATGATAATAAAGGCTTAAAATATCACTCCAATTTAGAAAAACACGATATGTTTATTGCTATTGGCGCAAACTCTATTAGAGAAAAACTTTTCAAAAAAGCAAAAGATGATGGATTTAGATTAGTTAATTTGATACACAAAAGTGCTATTATTAGCCCAAGTGCTTTTTTAGATGATGAGGGTATTTTAATCATGCCAAATGTCGTAGTTAATGCTAAAGCTAGCATAGCAAAAGGTGTGATTTTAAATACTGCTTGTGTGATTGAGCATGAGTGTTTTGTAGATGAGTTTAGCCATATTAGCGTTGGAGCTAAACTAACAGGAAATGTAAAAATAGGAAAGCGTTGTTTTTTGGGAGTTAATTCAAGCGTTATTCCTTGTATGAGTTTAAATGATGATATAACCTTAGGCGCAGGAGCAGTTGTGGTTAAAAACTTAACTTCTAAAGGCATTTATGCTGGAGTTCCTGCTAAGATAATAAAGGAGGTAAAATGAGATTTTTTCTATCAGCACCACATATGAGTGGAAAAGAATTAGAATACATACATAAAGCTTTTGAAAGTAATTATATAGCACCTTTGGGCGAGTTTGTTAATGCCTTAGAACAAAGCATTAAAGATTATACAAAAAGCTCTAATGCACTTGCTCTAAATGCAGCCACTGCAGCTATTCATCTAGCTTTGAGAGTTTTGGGCATCAAAGAAGGCGATGTGGTTTTAGCTTCAAGTTTTACTTTCATAGCTTCAGTAGCACCTATTTCTTACATGAATGCTACGCCTGTGTTTATTGATTGTGATGAAACTTATAATTTAGATGTAAATTTATTAAAAAAAGCCATCAAAGAAAGTCCTAAAAAGCCAAAAGCTCTTATTTTAACACACCTTTATGGTAATGCTTCTAAAATGGATGAGATTGTCCAAATTTGTAAAGAAAATGAGATTTTTTTAATCGAAGATGCTGCTGAAGCTTTGGGAAGTTTTTACAAAAATAAAGCTTTAGGTACTTTTGGGGATTTTGGAGTATATTCTTTTAATGGTAATAAAATCATCACAACAGGTGGTGGCGGTATGCTTGTGAGTGAAAATCATGCTAATCTTGAAAAAGCAAGATTTTATAGCACTCAAGCTAGAGAAAATTGTCTTCATTATGAGCATAAAGAATATGGTTATAATTATAGAATGAGCAATATCTTAGGTGCAATCGGTACTGCTCAAATGGAAGTTTTAGAAGAAAGAGTAAGTAAAAAGCGTGAAATTTATAGCTGGTATAAAGAATTTTTAAGTGGCACCTTTACTTTTTTAAATGAACTTGAAAATACCAAGTCAAATCGCTGGCTAAGCACTGCTTTACTTGATTTTGATTTAAATAAACTTAATACTTATGAAAAACATTGTATATGTGAAAATAAAAATGTTCAAATTCAAGATAAAATTTTAAAAATCATACAAGTTTTAAAAGATAATAAAATCGAAAGTCGTCCGCTTTGGAAACCAATGCATTTACAAGAACTTTACAAAGGTTGCGATGCTTACTTAAATGGCAATAGTGAGTTTTTCTTTAGCAATGGAATTTGCCTTCCAAGCGCAACTACTATGAGCAAAGCTGATGTAGAGGAAGTTTCTACTTTAATCTTAAACACCTTAAAGGACTAAGATGGATTACAAAAGCAAACGCTTAGGTTTTTTCCTAGGCGCTGATATTTTACTTTTTGTTATAAGTATTTATTTGTCTTTTTCTTTACGCTTTAGTGCAGACATTCCAAGTGAATTTTATGAAGGTATGTTTAAAAGTGCTGTGATTTTGATTTTACTTAAAATCATTTTTCTAGCTTTTTTTAGAATTTATCAAGTTGCTTGGAGATTTTTCTCACTTAATGAGGCACGTAAATTAGTCATCGCTTTAGCTTTGGCTGAACTTGTATTTTTAGCAATTTATTATTTTTATGATGATTTTTTTAATCCTTTTCCAAGAAGCGTTATAGGAATAGACTTTGTTTTATCTTGTATGCTAATTGGAAGTTTGCGTATAAGCAAAAGAATGATAGTTGATTTTAGAAAACCAAAATACAACGAAGAACATCCTTGTATAGTAGTTGGTGCCACTTCAAAGGCTTTGCATTTATTAAAAGGAGCCAAAGAAGGGAGCTTAGGACTTTTTCCTGTAGCCGTGGTAGATGAGCGTAAAAATTTAATAGGTACTTATTGTGATAAATTTATAGTTGAAGAAAAAGAAGCCATTAGAAAATATACCGCTGAAGGTATTCATACTGCTATCATTGCTTTAAAACTTGAGCAAGAAGAACTCAAAAAGCTTTTTGATGAGCTTATTGCTTATGGGATTAATGATATAAAACTTTTTTCTTTTACACAAAATGAAGCAAGAGATATAAGCATCGAAGATTTATTAGCGCGTAAACCAAAAGATTTGGATAATGCTTGCGTGATTGATTTTATCAAAGATAAGGTAGTTTTAGTTAGTGGGGCTGGTGGGACTATAGGAAGCGAGCTTTGTAAACAATGCATTAAATTTGGCGCAAAACACTTAATCATGCTTGATCATAGCGAGTATAATTTATATAAAATCAATGAAGAATTAAGCTTGCATAAAGAAAAAATTGAACCTATTATGATGAGTATATTAGACAAAGAAGCGTTAGAAAAACTTTTACAAGAAAAAAATATAGATTTGATTTTACATGCAGCAGCCTATAAACACGTGCCTTTGTGTGAGCAAAATCCACATTCAGCTATTTTAAATAATATCATAGGTACTAAAAATTTAATCGATCTTGCAAAAACTTACAAGGTTGCTAAATTTGTTATGATAAGCACTGATAAAGCTGTAAGACCAACTAATATCATGGGTTGTACAAAAAGAATTTGTGAGCTTTATGCGCTAAGTTCAAGTTGTGAAAATTTTGAAGTAGCTTGTGTGCGTTTTGGTAATGTTTTAGGCTCAAGTGGAAGTGTCATACCTAAATTTAAAGCTCAAATTGCAGCTAATGAACCACTTACTCTTACTCATCCTGATATAGTGCGTTATTTTATGCTAGTAGATGAGGCTGTGCAGCTTGTTTTACAAGCTGCAGCTATTGCCAAAGGTGGGGAGTTATTTGTACTTGATATGGGTGAGCCTGTTAAAATCATGGATTTAGCTAAAAAAATGCTTTTACTTTCTAATAAAAAGTTAGAAATTAAAATCACTGGACTTAGAAAAGGTGAAAAACTTTACGAAGAGCTTTTAATCCATGAAGATGATTTGAAAACTCAATATGAAAGTATATTTGTTACCACTAGTGAAATTAAAGATTTAAAAATTTTAAATCAAGAAATAGAAAGATTACTCCAAAGCACAGATCCTGCAAAAGTTTTAAAGGAAATTGTGCCTGAGTTTAATCATAACAAAAACGGAGAGTAATTAAATTCTAATTTTATTTTTAAATGGTATAATATAAACTTTTAATTGATTAATAAAAATAAAAACGATACAATTACACTTTTATGTAATTACATCAAGACAAAGGAAAAAAAGTGAAGTTATTAGTAGTTGATGATAGTTCTACCATGAGAAGAATAATCAAAAACACTCTTGTAAGATTAGGCCACAAAGATGTTTTAGAAGCTGAACATGGAGTTGAAGCTTGGGATTTGCTTTCACAAAATGATGACATAAAAATTTTAATTACTGACTGGAATATGCCTGAAATGAACGGCTTAGAATTAGTAAAAAAAGTAAGAGCGGAAGAAAAATATGCTGATATGCCTATTATCATGGTAACTACAGAAGGTGGTAAGGCAGAAGTTATCACAGCTTTAAAAGCAGGTGTAAATAACTATATTGTAAAACCTTTTACACCTCAAGTATTAAAAGAAAAACTTGAAGATGTTTTAGGAACAAACGAAGGCTGATTATAAGTTTTTATGCAAACACATTATTACGAACTTTTTTTTCAAACAGATAAGGAATATTTAGATTTATTCCTTGATCTTGTTTTTTCTCTAGATATAGATGCCATAGAAGAAAAGAATGATGGCGTTTATATACGATCAGAAGAAGATATAAAACTCATTCAAATAGCCTTGCAAAGCTTTCATCAAAAATTATGTGAAAAATTTAACACTAAGATTTATTTTCATTCTACTTTAGAAAAAAAAGAAAATAAAAACTGGATAGAAGAGTATAAAAAAGGCATACAAGCTTTAACCATTGACAATATCCACATTCACACGACTTGGCAAGAAGCTATACAAGATAAAATCAATATCATTATAGACCCTGCCCTAGCTTTTGGCTCAGGACATCATGAAAGCACTTACACTTGTATAGAATTTTTACAAAAATACACAGATGATTCTAAATTTTGCTTAGATGTAGGCTGTGGAAGTGGGATTTTAAGTATCATCATGGCAAAGCTTGGAGCTAAAGTGCAAGCTTGTGATACAGACGAGCTAGCTGTAGTTGCAAGCAAAGAAAATGCAAAATTAAATCGAGTCAGCTTTGATGATATTTGGGTAGGTTCTATTAATAAAAGCTTACATAAATATGATATAGTTGTAGCAAATATCATTGCTGATATTTTAATCATACTAGAAAAAGATCTTAAAGAAAAAACCAAAGAAGGTGGAATTTTAATCTTATCTGGTATTTTAAACAAATATGAAGAAAGAATTAAAGATAAATTCAAAGATTTGACTTTGTTAGAATGTAAACACAAAGGAGAGTGGTTGAGTTTAGCTTACAAAAAGGAAACAAAATAATGAATAAAAAACCAAACGAACCAAAAGATAATCCAAACAATAATAGCTTTTTCAATAAAAACCCTATTTTTATTTTCGCTATTTTTGCCATTGTGATGATTCTTTTATTTAAAGGATTTTCAGATGATGGTAGCATGGGTATTATGGGCGGAGAAAATACTAAAAAAGTTACTTATTCTGAATTAAAAACTTTAATTGAAAACAATCAAATTGCCCAAGTTAACATAGGTCAAACTACCATAAAAGCAGTGTCTAAAGCAGGAAATATGGTATATATTACTAAAAAAGTTCCAAATGATGCTACTTTTGTGCCTTTGCTTGATTCAAAAGGCGTTTCTTATGGAGCTTTTAACGAGAGTAATTGGTTTATAGATATCTTACTTTCTTGGGTTTTACCGGTATTTATTTTCTTTGGTATATGGATGTTTTTAGCTTCTCGTATGCAAAAAAATATGGGCGGATCTATACTTGGTATAGGAAGCTCTAAAAAGCTTGTAAATTCAGAAAAACCAAAAGTTAAATTCAATGATGTCGCAGGTGTTGAGGAAGCAAAAGAAGAAGTTAAAGAAATAGTTGATTTTCTAAAATATCCTGAAAGATATATCAATCTTGGAGCAAAAATTCCAAAAGGACTTTTGCTTGTAGGTCCTCCAGGTACAGGTAAAACTTTACTTGCAAAAGCAGTAGCAGGCGAAGCTGATGTGCCATTTTTTAGCGTATCAGGTTCATCTTTTATAGAAATGTTTGTGGGTGTTGGTGCTAGTAGGGTTAGAGATTTATTTGAAAATGCTAAAAAAGAAGCTCCAGCTATTGTATTTATAGATGAAATTGATGCTATAGGTAAATCACGTGCTGCAAGTGGCATGATGGGTGGAAACGATGAAAGAGAGCAAACTTTAAATCAACTTCTAGCAGAAATGGATGGCTTTGGTACTGAAAGCTCACCGGTAATCGTACTAGCAGCGACAAACCGTCCTGAAGTACTTGATGCAGCGTTACTTAGACCAGGACGTTTTGATAGACAAGTTTTAGTAGATAAGCCTGATTTTAAAGGCAGATGTGATATTTTAAAAGTTCATATGAAAGATGTTAAAATTTCACCTGAAGTAAAAGTAGAAGATATCGCAAGATTAACAGCAGGTCTTGCGGGTGCTGATTTAGCAAATATCATTAACGAAGCAGCTTTACTTGCAGGTAGGGATTCTAAAAAACATGTAGAACAAAAAGACTTAGTTGAAGCAGTAGAAAGAGCTATAGCAGGACTTGAGAAAAAATCACGTAGAATTAATGATAAAGAGAAAAAAATCGTAACTTATCATGAATGTGGCCATGCTTTAATCGCTGAAACCACAAAAGGTGCTAAAAAAGTAAGTAAAGTTTCTGTTATACCGCGTGGTTTAGCAGCTTTAGGATATACGCTTAACACCCCTGAAGAAAATAAATTTTTAATGCAAAAACATGAACTTTTAGCTGAAGTTGATGTGCTTTTAGGTGGGCGTGCAGCTGAAGAAATTTTCATTAAAGAAATTTCAACTGGTGCAAGCAATGACCTTGAACGTGCAACTGACATCATAAAAGCTATGATTTCTATGTATGGTATGAGTGAAATCGCAGGTTTAATGGTGCTTGAAAAACAAAGAAATACTTTCTTAAGTGGTGGACAAACTATCAAAGATTATTCTGATAAAATGGCTCAAGATTTAGATGAGTATGTGAAGAAAACCTTAGATGAACGCTATGCGGGTGTAAAAGAAATTTTAAAAACTTATAGCGGTGCTATAGAAGTAATGGTACAAGCACTTTATGAAGAAGAAACTATTGATGGTGCTAAAGTAAGAGAGATTATTAAAAACTATGAAGAAGAAAACAATCTTCCAACGCGCTTAGAAGAAAAAGAGCAAGAAGTTACTAAGGATAACTAATGAAAACAAATTTTATTGCAAAGGCTGGCTGGAATTTACTTATAATTCTAGCTATAGTTTTTGCAATAGCTCAATTTATATGGGGATTTTCTTGGCTTTTATGGTGTATTTTTATACTTTTTGCTTGCCTTTTTAGAGCTAGTAAAATCGATTATATAGCAGATCCAAATACTATCATAGCTCCCATAGAAGGAAAAATAAAATGCATTAAAACAAGCTCATATAAAGAGCTTGGCGAATGCATAGAAGTGCAAATTATAAACAATATCATCCATCAAGGCAGCATCATAGCTCCACTTAATATGGATATAGAAGAAACTAGACCAAGACACGGACTTTTTTTATGTCCATTTATGAAAAATACAAATTTAATGGGCGAAAGAATGCTATTTTTAGCACGCTCTAAAGGCAAACAATGGGCATTACGCATCATTTTTGGCGCCTTAAATAGAAAAGTTCATATTGATGATTTTGGTCATCATTTAAACCATGGACAAAATATAGGTTTTATGTTTGATGGCAGTGTGAGTTTATTGCTTCCAAAAGATACTAGAATTTGCGTAAATGAAAACGATAAAGTACGCATTGGTGCATTGATAGGGTATTTAAATCCATGAATTTTAAACTAATTTATATTTTACCTAATCTTTTTACAGCTGCTTCCATATTTTTAGGCATTATTTCAGTGATTGCTTCTATTAATCAAAATTTTGATAAAGCATTAATTTATATCATTTTATCATTAATTTGTGATGGTTTAGATGGACGCGTTGCAAGAGCTACTAATTCTACTTCTAAATTTGGAGTTGAGTTTGACTCACTAGCAGATTTAATAGCCTTTGGCGTTGCACCTGCTATGCTTTTTTATATGAGTATAGGTTATGAATATGATCGTTTTGGCTCCTTAATAGCTGGTTTATTTGTAGTTTTTGGCGCTATACGCTTAGCAAGATTTAATGTCACCACAGGTACTTATGAACCTTCAGTTTTTATAGGACTTCCTATACCAACAGCTGCAGTTGTAAGTGCTTTATGGGTAAGTGCTTATTTATATTATGATTTTTTACGTGATTTTTCTTTGATGATAGTATGTATTCAAATGCTTTTAGCTTTTTTAATGGTAAGCAATATAAGATATCCAAGTTTTAAAAAAATTGATTTAAAACGAGCAAATGTTTTAAAAGTATTAATCCTTTTAGTAATCTTATTTTCCATGCTTTATTTGTATTTTTTAGAAAGTGCGTTAATCGTCGCAAGCTTATATGTACTTTATGGAATCATTCGAAGCTTTTTTACTCTAGCTCGTAAATTTAAAAAAGATTAAAATTTTATTTTCACTTCACTTTTTAATAATATACTTCTCGTTATTTTCAAAAAGGAGTAAAAATGAATAAAAACAAATTATTCAGACAAATTCACATTTACATTAGCTTATTTTTCTTACCACTAGCATTTTTATATGCTGTTACTGGTTTTGCTTATATAGCTGGTTTTGATGGGGAAAGTGGAGCTAAAATTCAAACTCAAAAAGTTCAAGCTATTATCCAAGAAGGCGCTGAAGCTGAATTTTTAATTGATTTTTTAAAGAAAAATAACTTAAAACTTCCTTCATCTTTGGAACCAAAACTTAACAAAAAAGGCGATGGCATAGAGCTTGGCACTATAAACTATACTGCAAGTATTGTCAAAATAGATGAAAATAATTATGAAATTATCACAAAAGAAAGAAGTTTACTTGGAAATATGATTTTACTTCACAAAGATAAAGGTATGTGGTATTTTTCTGTTCTTGGGCTAGCTTTTGCACTTGCTATGATAATCCTTTATATTTCAGGACTTTTAATCACTATCATAGCTATACGCAAAGATAGAGGCAAACAAATCGCAGTTTTAGGTGCCGGTTTTGTTATAACTTTAATTATAGCTTATCTTAGTGTATAAATTTAAGGTATATCTTATAATCAATAAGATATACTTTCCCTTTTAATACGGACAGATGGGTGAGTGGCTGAAACCACACCCCTGCTAAGGGTGCAGATCTTAACGGGTCTCGAGGGTTCAAATCCCTCTCTGTCCGCCACCTTATAAAATCCATTTCCTTTCATCTATTTTAATAGTTTTTATTGCTATAATTAATACTATCAAACTTAATAAATCTAAAGGCAAGCTTCACATACTATGCAAATTTATGCTTCTATTGATTTGAAATCTTTTTACGCTTCAGCTGAATGTGTTTTAAGAAATCTAGATCCTTTAACAACTAATCTCATTGTAGCAGATAAATCAAGAACAGATAAAACCATCATACTAGCAGTTTCACCTGCACTAAAAACTTACAATATACCTGGTAGATTAAGGCTTTTTGAGTTTAAACAAAAAATCCACTCAATCAACCAAGAAAGATTAAAACAAACTCAAAAACACTGCTTTAAAGCTAAAAGTTTTGATACATTAGAACTTAAAAATGATTTAAATTTAGAACTAGATTACATCATCGCCAAGCCCAGAATGGCTACTTATATAGAATTTAGCACAAAAATATACAGCATTTATTTGAAGTATTTTGATGCTAAAGATATTCATATATACTCTATTGATGAAGTTTTTATTGATCTTAGTTCTTATCTTGAAAAATACAAACTATCAGCTTATGAGCTACTTACTAAGGTTTTACTTGATATTTCACACACAAGTAAAATCACCGCAACAGCAGGCATAGGTACAAATTTATACTTAGCTAAAATTGCTATGGATATACTTGCTAAAAGACAAAAAGTAGATGAAAATGGCTTGCTTATAGCCTTTTTAGATGAAAAATTATACAGATATAAATTATGGCAACATAAACCTTTAAAAGATTTTTGGCGTATAGGTAAAGGCATTGTCTTAAAACTTGCAAATTTAAACATTCATACTATGGGAGATCTTGCAAGATTTTCTTTAAAACACGAAGCTTTGCTTTATAAACACTTTGGTATCAATGCTGAATTATTAATCGATCATGCATGGGGTATTGAAACTTGCACGATGAAAGATATTAAAAACTACAAATCGCAAAATCACTCTAAAGTCATGGCTAAGGTTTTGCCTTTTGCATATGATAATAATCAAACAATAAAAGTTTTAAAAGAACTTGTTGATCATTTAGTACTTGAACTTATACAAAATAACCTTAAAACAAACCATATCACGCTAGATATACAATATGATAAAAGCAATTTAGAAAATTCAAGTTTTTTTGATTCTTACAAAGGAGCTATTACTAAAGATAATTATGGAAGAACTATACCTAAAAATGCTCACGGAAGTATGAATTTAGAAAATTTTACCCATTCTTTAAAAATCATCAATAAAAAAGCCTTAGAACTTTTTTGCAAAATCAGCGATAAAAACTTAAGCATTAGAAAAATCAACCTAAGTTTAAATAATATCACAGATAAAGCACAAGAAAATTTCCAAGAATTAAATTTATTTAGTGATTTTAATGCAATTTTACAAGAAAAAAATCAACTTGAAAAAGAAGAAAAGCTCCAAAAAGCAAGACTTCAAATCATGCAAAAATTTGGTAAAAAAGCTATTTTAAAAGCTTCAAGCTTGGATGATGAGACTAAAGAAATTACTTCTTTAATAGGAGGTCATAATGCATGATGATTATAAAGATATAATAAATATAAAATATCAAAAATCAAAACAATTCCCACCAATGCCAAGAGAAAAAAGAGCGGCGCAATTTGCCCCATTTTCAGTGCTAAATGGTTTTAGCAAAGCGATTTTAAAAACACAAAAAGATATGGAAAAAGCATTAGAAAATAGCAAATATCAAGAAGAAAGCTAAGGTCTTCTTGATAAAATTTTATTTTACATTAGAGTATTTTTCAAACTCTCCACTTTCGTCAATTTCATTACCATAAAGTTTGTGTAATTCATAGTAGTATTTTACAAATTCCTTGCATTCTTCATCAAGTGGTAAAAACACCTCATCTTCTAAAACACAAAACTCATCTAAATAATTTTTAGCATCTTCTTTTAGCATATAATGTCTTGCTAATTTATAGTAATTTTGCATAAACACAGCCTTAAAGGCTTCATAAGCCTCCTCATCAAATTTAATGTTTAATTTCTCATTTGCAAAAGATAACACCCCTGATTTAAACAACAATGATAAATGAATCAAACCTTCTGTATAATAAGGCTTAACCTCCTCTACTCTTTGCCAAGCGATCAATCCTATAGCCCTTTTAATAAGCTCATAAAACACAGGAAGCTTTAAATCATCTTCTTCATGTAAAAAGAAATTCACAAGCCCGCCTGCAGTAGCTTTAAACTCTTCTATATTTTTAAACACACCACTTTCATTCATTTTCTTTTCACTATCATTTGCCACAAAGAAAATATGTCCAAACTCATGACCTATGGTAGAAACTTCATAAATTCTTTTCCATAATTTTTCATTGTAAAATAAAATTTCTCTACCATAATCTAAAAATTCTTTTTCAAATACCATAGAAGAAAGCTTCATAAAAGGTTTGGTTTTAGCATTTTCATAAACATAATTTAAAAAAGCAAAGATCTTTTTGCCTGCTATATTGCTTACATATTCATCATTTGGCACTACTTGAGCAGAAAAAAGCCCCTTAAGCTCTGCTCCATAAAAAATCATAGGCATACAAATATAAAGCTGAGTTTTTTCAAGATTAAAATTTACCTCATCAAACAAAGCTTCATCTTCTTCATCTAAATTTGCATACACCATTGCAAAACTTTCTTTGATTTTATCTTTAAACTCACTCCCATTAAAATCACTCACATCTTCTAAGCGTATATCCCACTCAAGTGCTACTGCATGCGTATAAGAGTCTTCATAGTATTCTAAAGGATGACCAATTTGTAATGGACATTTTACTTCCATCCACGCAAGCTCTGCTTCTTGCCATTTTTTAACCACTTCATTATTATCTTTTTCACAAAATGCAAATTTTAATTTTTCTATATAATCAATATAAGCATTTTTTTCATCATCTAACGCACAATTTCTTAGTTTTTCTAAAAGTTTATCAAATTCATATTCAAGCTTTAAAACTTCATTTTCGAAAGCTTTTGCATAAGGTAAAAATCTCCAAAGTGTTCCTATTTTAACTAAAGCTCCATAGCTTCTTTCACAAATTTCACCATCTTGATTAAGCTGATAAAGCTCATTTTGCTTTAAAAACTCCAAAGCATCGCTTAAATTTGGAAATTGTTCTTTTAAGATTTTATTATTTGTATCTAAAATTTGCTTACTCCAAACAAGCTCAAAAGAATTCATAACTACACCTATATTATGCACACCTTGAATTAAAGCCAAATAAAACTCATCAAGCAAATTTTTACTTTTAATCTCATCGATTAAATCTTGGTGCTCAACTTCATAAAAGGCTCTTACTAAAGAAAAAACTTTATATTTTATTTGAGAAATTTCTTCTTCATTTAAACCTTTTTTCTCAAGTTCTTGGACTAAATTTTCCTCTTTTAAATCCACCAAACGACGCAACATTGCCAAAACATTGCTTTTTTCGTTTTCAAAATTAGCTAGTTCTAAAGCTCTATCTATCAAAGGATGACTTTGATTAGTTTGAAGTATATTATAAAGACTATTGATATTTTGTTTCCTATTTTTCACAATTTTTGCTATTTGCTTAAAATCATTCATTTTTTACCTTTCTTTATTTTTAAAACTTAATTATAATGTTTTTTTTAAAACACAAGGAGAATGTATGAAAGATATGGGAGAACCTAAGCTAAGAGTTATAGCTATGCCAAGCAATACAAACCCCGCTGGTAATATCTTTGGTGGTTGGATCATGTCGCAAATTGATCTAGCCGGAGCTATTGCCGCAAGAGAACTTTCCCCACAAAGAGTTGTCACGGTTGCGGTAGATAAGATCATTTTTAAAGAGCCAATTTTCGTAGGTGATTTAGTCTCATGCTATGCAAAAATCATCAAAGCAGGTAATACTTCTATCACCGTAGAAGTAGAAGTAGTTACTCAAAGAGCTAATGAATATGGCCGTGTGTATTGTATGCATGTAACTTCAGCTGTAGTAACTTATGTGAGCGTAGATAAAGATGGAAATAAATTTCCTATTGATGCTGATTTAAAAAGATTACACGGCTTTTAATATGTTTTATTGTATTTTTAAAAAACTTTTTATATCATCACAAAAAACTTTCTAAGGCTTATATATGCGTGGATATAAAATATTTTCTGGTTCAGCAAATGAGGAATTTGCTAAAAAGATCTCAAAATACCTTTCATTACCTCTAAGCAATGCAGGTGTGAAGCGTTTTAGCGATGGTGAAATTAGCATTCAAATAGATGAAAGCGTACGTGGTAAAGATGTGTTTATCATTCAAAGCACTTGTGCTCCAACAAATGATAATTTAATGGAACTTTTAATCATGACAGATGCTCTGCGCCGCTCAAGTGCAAGCTCTATCACAGCTATCATCCCTTATTTTGGTTATGCTAGACAAGATAGAAAAGCAAGCCCTAGGGTGCCTATTACTGCAAAATTAGTAGCAAATCTTATAGAATCAGCAGGAGTAGATAGAGTAGCTACCATAGATTTACATGCTGGACAAATTCAAGGCTTTTTTGATATACCTGTGGATAATCTTTATGGAAGTATTATTTTTAATGATTATATTAAAAATAAAAACTACAAAAACCCTATCATCGCAAGTCCTGATATAGGTGGTATAGCAAGAGCTAGAAGCGTAGCAAAAGCTTTGGGACTTGATATCGTTATAGTAGATAAAAGACGCGAAAAAGCTAATGAAAGCGAAGTGATGAATGTCATCGGCGATGTAAAAGATAAAGAAGTGATTTTAGTAGATGATATCATCGATACAGCAGGAACCATAGTAAAAGCTGCTGAAGTATTTAAAAGCAAAGGCGCAAAATCAGTTATAGCTTGCTGTACTCACCCTGTGCTTAGTGGCGTAGCTTATGAAAGAATAGCCAAAGATGCATTAGATGAGCTAGTAGTAACTGACACTATACCTTTAAAACAACAAATGGATAAAATCAAAGTCCTAAGCGTAGCGCCTATTTTTGGTGAGGTAATACGCAGAGTTTATCACAATGAAAGCGTGAATTCTTTATTTGTATAAATTCTTTGCAAGGCTATCCTCGCAAAGAATTATTCTATAAAGCTTGGAATGTATTTTAAAACTTCTTTTCTAAGCTCTTCATTTTCTCTTAATAATTTTAAAACCGATTTTGTATAAGTATCTTTTGTTTTGCCTACTTTGCTTAAAAATACACCATCATCAAAAATTCCTTTTTGATTAAATATTTTTAATAATTCATCATAATCTTTACTTTCATACACAGAATTAAATTTATTTTCAATATCTTTATGTAAGTTTTCAAAATCTATGAGTTTCTCTAAAGAACTAATCTTTTCTTGCATTTGCTCAAGTTTTTCTAAATTTATATTTATGGTTTCTAATTTATGCTTTATCTCTTTTTCTAGCTTTCTTAAAATTTGTCTTTGTAAAGTATTTTTAAATTTTGTTTTAAAGATATAATCTTTTACTTCTTCAAATTTTTCTCTTGCGTCTGATTGTTCTAAAATAGCTAAAATAATGCATTCTAATAAAAATAAGTTTTCAACTTCAGCCACTTCTAAAACTTTCACTTTATTTTTATTTGCACTATCTATTTCCTCTTGTGTTCTAAAATCTCTATCTATAATCCCATAAGCATTAAAACCATGCAAGGCATTTTGTTCGTTGAAAGTTTTTGTATAGTTTAAAACATTTTCGCAACTACTACATGGTATGATTTGATATTGTGGATATAGTATGCTATAAATTTTAGTGTCTAAACTTTCACTTTTTCCCTCTACAAATAAAATATCTCTTCTAGCACCTAAAAGTTTTAAAAATAATTCTTGCGGTATATCGTTTTTTTCTATTTTTTCTATTTCCCATTTTTGTCCATTGTAGGATTTAATCCAAAATTTATCCGCTTCTATATGATTTGCAGCAAAATTTAAATCATGAGTTATATATACAAATAAACAATCTTGCCTATGCTTTTCTAAAACACTCCAAAGTCTATTAGTTAAAGATGGATGTAAGTGTAATTCTGGCTCATCGATTAAAATAATTTTTTCTTCGATACACAAAACATACATTATCAAGTATAATACAGCTCTTTCTCCATCACTCATATTTCTTGCTTTATATTTATACTCATTCATAATGCATAAAAATTCATCATTATCACCATCAAGATCAATTTCTCTATGAGGAAAAATTTCTTTCCAAATACTTTTAGTTTTGCATATTATATTATTTTCAGTATTTCCTTTTCTTAGCTCTTGATGTTCTTTTGCCAAAACATAACCTATTAATTTTTCATAATCACTATGAAGCATTGTTGTTGCATTTTCAAATCCATTAAATTTTAATTGCCATATATCAGTATATGGGTTAATATTTCCATAGAATAAATCATTCTTAGCTTCTTTATAACTATATCTCATTATACTATCTGATATAGTCGTGTTTCTTTGAGCTGGAATTCTATATAAATTTCTATATTCATTTTCCATCCAAGCTCCAAGCCTACTTTTGCCTGAGCCATTAGCACCTACGATTATGATAGAATTTGCATTTGTTTTAAATTCTTTTTTGTTTCCATTTTCATCAGGTAAATAATAAATATATTCTTCCATCTTAATTCCTTAATAATGCTATATATTCACTTTGTTTTTCGTTTAAGACTTTAAAAGTGCTTATCATGTAAGAAAATTCATCATCACTTAAACCATAAAGTTCTTTAACTAATAAATCATTTTTTGCTCTTATTATATCATAAGCTTTTTTAGTTTTTGGAATTTCATCATTTTGTATATTAAATTCTTGTTTTAGCTCATCAAAATGATGATTTTGATCATTATAAAGCTGTAAAAGCAAGGCGTTTTTAGCTAGGGTTTTGTAGATTTCATTGTTTTGAATTTCATCATCACTTGGTTGAGGCAGAGGAATTCTTTCTAAGTAAGATTTACTTACATTGATTTGCACCATATTTCTTATGATAAAATCAACCACTAAAGAATTTAACAAAGCCAAAATAAATAAAATTCTTTCATAAGGCATTATATCTATACAAATTTTATCATCTTTTAAAATATATTGTTTTGGAATGCTACTATAAGTACTATCAGCTCCACCACAATTTTTTGGCAATAAAGAAGCTATCAAGGTTCTTTCATTAGTATCACTTGCAATTTTTCTATATCCAAGTCTAAAAAATTCTCTATCATATTTTATAAACTCAGGCTTTAATTCTTTGCCGGTGGCCTTTTTAGCTCTATAAAGTTCTTTGCTTTTTAAACGCTCGTCAAAATGAGCCTTTTTTAAAAAATAAGTAGCTTGGCTAAATTCGGCATTAAATTGATGTATCATTTTACCTTCATATAAAGGTAAAAGTCCTTCCCTAAACTCTTCTATAAACAAATCTTTATCATTTGTCATATCAAGCTCTCTTCTAAAATCTATATAATCAAAAGACAAGGTTTGAAAAGCTTTATAAGATTTTCTTAGAATTTCTAAGGCTTGTTTGTCTTTTAACTCCATTAAGGCTAGGTGAGTTGGGCTTAGCTTTTTGATATCTTTTAAGCTTAGAGTTAAAATTTCATCTTTATTTTTTAGTGAGTTTATATCTGTTTTATAAAACATCGTTTTGATTTTATGAGTGTGATTTGCTTGTGTGTTTTTTATAAGCATAAGAGCAAATTTATACCTTGAATCCACATCAGCAAATATAGCTTGTCTATTTTCAAAACTATAAAAACACTCTAAAGTTTTATTTTCTAAAATTTCTTTTCTTAAAGTCAAGCTTCCATCTTCAAACATCAAAGCACTAGGAAGCACATAAGCTAAATTTCCATCTTGTTTTAAAAGAAAAAGATTTTTTTCTACAAAAAGACGAAATAAATTTCCATCTCCACTGCCTTTATTTAGCGGATAAGCTTTTTTATAATACTCGCTTAAATCATTTATATATGCTTTTTGTTTTTCATAATTTTGCTTTATATAATCTTTCGCTAGCAAATTGTCTTGAATTTCTTTTTTCTTGCTAGCGATTAAGCTTCTATAATCGCTTTTGTATTGTGGAAAGAAATCACTATCGCTGAATTTAGTTTTATCCCAAGGTGGATTACCTATGATGATATCAAAGCCTTTAAAGACTTGATTTTCTATGATTTCAGGAAATTCCAACTCATAATTAAAGAAGTTAAATTCTTTTTGATATTTGCTAATGATAGCTTTTGCTTGTTCATTTTGGCTTAAATTTTGTATATCATCTTGACTTAGGGCTTTTAGAATTTGTAATTCCTCTTTGTTAGCAAAATGAAGTGAGTTGATATAGTCTAGATATAAATTTAACTTATCAAGCTTTGGTGTGATTTCATTTTGATAGATTTGTTTGGATTGTTTGATTTGTTCTTCGTTGGTATCTTGTAGATTATCAAGCTTTTCAAATACTTCTTGTAAAATTTCAAATTCTTGAGTAATGGAATTTGTGAAAATATTTTCTTTATTTTGCTTTATTAAATTTTCAAAATCACTTATACTTGAGCCTACCAAAGCATTGCCGCATTTTACGTGATGTTCTATAAAAGAAAGTGGAGTTCCAAAGATAAAACTATCTATCCAAAGACTAAGCTTAGTAAGCTCTATACTAAATGGGTTTAAATCCACTCCATAAATAATGCGTTTTAGCAAAAGTCGTTTTAAAACATCACTTTCATCTAACTCATAATCTTGCGTGAAATCTTTTATATGATTTGCGATATTTTCTTTTTCTTGTTCGTGGAGTTGTTTTAAATTTGTAAAATGTTCAAAATCTGATAAAACAATATGCGTGATAGCATTTAAAACCCCAACTAAAAAATGCCCACTACCGCAAGCATTGTCTAGAATTTTAAATTTCAAAATGTTTTCATTGTTTAGTTTGTCTTTTAAAGCGCTTTGGATTAAAAAATTAGCTATGGATTGAGGTGTATAAAAGCTTGCACTTGCTTTTCTTGAGTTGCTAGTATTTTTTAGATAAATTTGTCCTTTTTCATAAAAAGTGTATTTCTCTAATTTTTTTGATTTTTCTAAAATTTTAAAATCATAATTATCAAAATAACACTCTATTTCTTTTGATTTTTCTTTATAGCTTACATAGTAAATATCTTCATTTGCTACTTCAAAAAAGTAAGAAAGCAAGCCTTCATAAATCGTGCCTAAATGCTCTATGCTTAAGGTTTTATAGTCTCTTTTAAAAGTTAAATTTTTATCTTTGTAGTATAATAATTTTTCTAAAATTTTCTTTAAGTCTTTATCGTTGAAAATCTTTGGTGTGCTTAAAAGAGTAGTTTTGCTCTCATCAAACAACCCACCATTGAAAACAGGCATGTCAAAATTGCCTTTGCCTTTATTATAAATTTGAAATATCATTTCTAAATCACCAAAGCCAGCACTTGAGCTTTCATCATCACTTAAATTTTGCAATAAAGTTTTTATGCTAATTTTGCTTTTGAAGTATTTATGCTTTTCTAAGATATTTTCGAATTTATCTTCAAAATAAGCAATAAATAAAAGCCTAAATACAAAATATAAAGAATTTTCATAGATTAGCTTTAAATCAGCTTTGGTTTTGTTATAAATCTTAGAACCTATAAATTCAAATAAAGATTCATTGCCATTAGTTCCATAGATGATAGATTTTAGATCATCTTCTATTTTTATTTTTGATTCTTTATTAACTTGTAAAGATTTTTCTATGTGTTTTTCTTCTGTATAACTTGCTGAAGCAAAAATACTATAAAAATACGCAAAAGCTTGGTAATTTTTATCTTTTATGATTTGTTCTAAATTTATCTCATAAAATACCTTGTTTGCACTAAGTGTAGAGTTATCATAAAAACGCCAAAATCTACCATTGGTTAAAAAGCCATAATTTTTCTTAAGATTACTAAGATATCTTAAAATTTGAAAATGGGGATTTTCTTTTACTTTTTTATTATCTATTTGCACATCATAGGCTTTTGACTCCATGATGATAGTAAATTCATTGCTTGATTTTTTTGTTTCTTTGTCTAAATTTTCATAATTTGCTTTTATATTTTCATCACTAAAAAGTAAAAAGTCAGGTTTTTCTAATTTACCTTGTATGATTTTTTCATCTTGTCTTATAAATTTCCACCCTAAAATGTCTAACACTTTTGATATAAATTCATCTTCAAATTGATGTTCGTTATAATTTTGAAAATTTCTTTGAGTAGCGTTGTATAGACAGATTATATTATCTAAGATTGTTTTATATGTGTTTTCATTTTTAGTAAAATTATAAATATTTGGAAAATCCACCTCTAGAGCGTAGTTGGTAAAAAGATTATTATCAAGATATTTTTTAATTTCTTCATAAAAATTCATAGAACAACCTTAGTATTTTTTAAAATGATAACAAAAAGAACTTTTTAAAATGCTAAGAAATACTATCAAGCTTTATAATGAATTTAAATTTAGAATTAATAAAAACCTTACCATCTATCTAAAAAGAAGCCTTCCTTGAAGTCCTATCAATAATAAGAAACCTTTGATGAAATTAAATTATTAAAATACTAAATTCTAATAAATTGATATATGAAAGATTAAATTTGGTGGAGACGAGGGGAATTGAACCCCTGTCCAAAAATAAAACAACCACGGCATCTACATGCTTAGCAAAGGTGAAAATTTCATCTAGCCAAACTCACCTTCCAAAATTTCAAGCTAGACTAAGACTTTAACTTCAATCAAAACTTGTCAAATTTCAATCTACACTATCAAAAATGACCAAATTCTAAGCTAGATAGTATCACTTAAAATTCAGGCTCAACTGAACTTACGCAGCTTTAGCGTAAGCAGGAGCAAATTTAACGTTGTTTGCGTTTAATTTTAATTTGAGCTTTATACGCTTTGCTCAAAGCGACATGCCACCAAGGCCACTCTACTCCTGTCGAAGCCAAGTCGTCCCCGTTATTTAGAAATTTTATCAGGAACATTTGCAATTTGAGGGTTAAATACGCTTAAAAAAGAAGCATTTTTTTCATAATCACTGCAATATCTATCAAGCTGCTCACCCACTAAAAACATCCAATCCACAAATTCATCGCTAGCAGGCCCATCAAATTTAGCTGCTTCTTGCATAATTTCCTCACAGAATGTGCAAAAATTTGCAATCTCATCTAAATTTAATCTTTTAGCAGCCCAAACTACATTGTGGATATTTTGTTCTAAGTCTTTTAAAGCTTCTTTGTATTTTAAGCTATCACTGCTTAGCTTTACTATCAAAGGCTCTAAAACATCGCAAAGACTTCTAAAAAAATACAAAAAACGCTCGATTTCTTCAAGCTCGTAATCTAACTCTAATTGCTCTAAAATTCCCATAAAAACTTCTATAATCTAAGTTTAAATGTTTATTTTAGCAAATTTTAGATAAAATTAAAATTTCTTACAAAATAAAATGGAAAAAATATGGATAGAATCGTAGAGATTGAAAAATTCTCCCCTGATGAAACTTATGAAACAAGTCTTAGACCTTCAAATTTTGATGGCTACATAGGACAAGAAAACATTAAAAAAAATTTAGAAATTTTCATCAAAGCTGCTAAAAAAAGAAATGAATGTCTAGATCATATCCTTTTTAGTGGACCTGCAGGACTTGGTAAGACAACTTTAGCAAACATTATCTCATATGAAATGAATGCAAATATCAAAACTACCGCTGCACCCATGATAGAAAAAAGCGGGGACTTAGCTGCGATTTTAACTAACCTTAGCGAAGGAGATATTTTATTTATCGATGAAATTCATCGCTTAAGCCCTGCCATAGAAGAAGTGCTTTACCCTGCTATGGAAGATTTTCGTCTTGATATTATCATAGGTAGTGGTCCTGCTGCACAAACGATAAAAATCGATTTGCCCAAATTTACTTTAATAGGTGCTACTACAAGAGCAGGTATGCTGAGCAATCCTTTACGTGATCGCTTTGGCATGCAATTTCGCTTGGAGTTTTATAAAAATGAAGAGCTTGCTATCATTTTAGAAAAAGCAGCTCTAAAGCTTAATAAAACTTGTGAAAAAAAAGCTTCTTTGGAAATAGCCAAACGCAGTCGCTCAACTCCAAGAATTGCTTTAAGATTACTTAAGCGTGTAAGAGACTTTGCTGATGTAAATGATGAAGAAATCATTAGCGAAAAAAGAGCTAAAGAAGCGCTTGATTCTTTAGGGGTAAATGAGCTTGGTTTTGACGCGATGGATTTAAGGTATTTAGAGCTTTTAACTGAAGCTAAAAGAAAGCCCATAGGACTTTCTAGTATATCTGCAGCATTGAGCGAGGATGAAAATACCATAGAAGATGTAATAGAGCCATATTTACTAGCAAATGGTTATATAGAAAGAACAGCCAAAGGTCGCATTGCGAGTTTAAAAAGCTTTGATGTTTTAAAATTAAAATACAACAAAGGTTTATTTGATGAAAAGTAGTAATTTTTTCTTGATTAGTTTTATTTTAATCATTTTATTTTGGGTACTTTTTTTATTTAAACCTTTTTTGATGAATATAGCCATAGCAAGTTTAATGGCTGTTTCTACTTCTAATGTTAATGTTAAATTCTTAAGTATTTTTAAAGGTAAAAAAGTCGTTGCTGCGGCAGCTACTACTGCTTTTATGCTAGCTTTATTTTTTATCCCTTTTGTATATGCTATTATAGAGCTAGCAAAGGCTGCAAAAGGTTTTGATATAAGCTATTTTCACAATACCATAGAATATTTTAAAAATTATTCTTTACACCTACCTGAATCCTTAAGCTTTATAGAGCCAAAAATCAAAGAAGCACTAGCAAGTATTGACTTAAATTCTATCTCTAAAAATATTTTAACCTATCTTTCAAGCGCAACTAAATTTGGGACTAAATTTCTAACTGATATGGTGTTAATTTGTGTGTTTTATTTCTTTGCTAATCTTTATGGAGCCCAACTCATTGGCTATATAAAAAGCATAGTACCTATGAAAAAAGAAGAAACTCAAGGCATTTTAAGTGAAGTGAGCAATGTAATGTCTGTTGTGTTTTATTCTATGGTGCTAAATGCCATTTTGCAAGGAGTGCTTTTTGCTATCATTACTAAATTTTATGGTTATGATGCGATTTTAATGGGAATATTATTTTGCTTTAGCTCTTTAATCCCTGTTGTAGGCGGGGCATTAGTTTATGTGCCTGTTTCTTTATATGAATTTGCAAATAATAATCTAAGCGGTGCTTTAGTGATTTTCATTTATAGTGTGGTAATGATATCTTTTATCGCAGATACTTTAGTAAAACCTTATATCATTAAATGGATCAATGAAAAACTTGTTCAAATTCCAACGCAAATTAACGAACTTTTAATTTTCTTTGCGATGATAGCAGGAATTTCAAGTTTTGGATTTTGGGGTATTATCCTTGGACCTGCTATTTTAACTTTCTTTATTTCTACTTTAAAATTATATGTGATTTTAAAAGAAAAGCATTTTGTATAAAGGCGATTATTTTTCAATAATCGCTAAAATTTCTTCTTCGCTTGTAAGTTTTTTATTGTATTTAATCACTAAAAATTTAGAGTTTTTATACACATCTAAAACTCCATTTATACCTTTAATATTATTTAAATCATGCTTTGTTTCTAAAGATAAATAGACATTTTTAAAATCTGCTGGACTTTGTAAAAACAAAAGCAATACAAACCAAATTACAGACAAAGCTATCAAAATAAAAGCAAGAGAAACTAAACTAAAATGGTGTAAAAAATACCCCCCTACAACACCACCTAAAAAGCTTCCAAAATAGCCAAAAGCATTAAACACACCCAAAGCTGCGCCTTTTTCATTTACTTTGGCAAATTTACTCGCACAACTTTGCATAATAGGCTCATGCAAATTAAATCCTATAAAAAATACTACAACACCCACCATAAACACTAAAGCATTATACGAAAAAGCAAATATAATATAAGCGATGATAAAAAATGCCACACCTAAAAGCAATATCTCTTTGCTTAAGCCTCTTTTTTCTCCCAAAGATCCTGATAAACCCATAGCCAAAAACCCAAGCACCATAGAGCTAACATAAACATGCCATAAATTCTCACTTGGGTAATTAAACTCATGCACCAAAACCAAAGGAATACTTAAAAACGCAATACTCATAAGCATTTTTTGCATACAATTAGTAAGATTCATCAAAGCTAAGTTTTTTTCTTTTAAAAGTTTTTTCAATGGAGTTTTAGTATTTTCATGTACTATTGTATGCTCTTTTGGCACAACGCTAAATAAAAGCACGATACAAATTAAACTCAAAATAGCACTTAAATCAAACAAACTTGAAAGTCCAAATTTAGCACTCATTAAAGGAGAAAGCACCAAAGAAGCTGCAAAAGAAAGTCCTATAAATGAACCCATGATAGCCATAGCCTTACCACGATTTTCTTCATTAATAAAATCGCTTATCATAGCAGTAGCTACTGCTCCTATGGCTCCTGCACCTTGTAAAAGCCTTCCAAACATCATCGTATAAATATCATCAGCATATGAACATACCAAAGAACCTATGATAAACACCACAAGTCCTATTAGCATAGTTTTTTTACGCCCTATTTTATCTGAAATAATTCCAAAAGGAACTTGCAATGCCATTTGAGTTAGAGCATACACACCTACCAAAAGCCCTACTAAAAACTCATTGGCTCCTTTTAAATTTAAAGCATATAAACTTAAAACCGGCAAAACTATAAACAATCCAAAAAATCTAGTTCCTACAATAAAAGACAAAGGTAAAACGGTTTTTAACATCTTTTCTCCTTATAAAGGATAATTTTACTATGATTTTGATAAACTTTTTTTAAAGTCAAAACAAAAAGAGTAATTTATGAAGAAAAAATTGAAAATCATTCTAGCAACTTCTAACGCACACAAAGTAGAAGAAATCAAAAAATTTTTAACTACTTATGAAATTTATGCCTTAAATGAAATCATCACCCCTTTTGAAATCATCGAAGATGGCACGAGTTTTAAAGAAAATGCTTTGATAAAATCTAAAGCTATTTTTAATGCTTTAGGCAAAAAACAAGATGAATTTATCACCTTAAGTGATGATAGCGGTATAAGCGTAGAGGCTTTAGACAATGCACCGGGGATTTTTTCTGCAAGATACTCTCAAGAAGGCACTGATGAGGCCAATAGAAACAAACTCATCCAAGCCTTACATGAAAAAAATCTACATCAAAGCAAAGCTTTTTACACTGCAGCCATAGCTATAAGCTCAAAATATGGACATTTTAGTACGCATGGATATATGCATGGCCTTGCTATTGATACTCCAAGGGGTAATAATGGCTTTGGATATGATCCTTTATTTATCCCAAAAGGTTTTGATAAAACCTTAGGTGAATTAGATGAGCAAGTAAAATTAAAAATTTCACACCGCTCACAAGCACTAATGTTTGCTACTTACATCTTAAGAGCATTAGAAAAAATGGAGTATTAATGAAACAATTTATAAAATATATGCTTATTGCTTTTGGGCTTTATGTGATTTGGATGTTGCTTTATTATAATTTTGCTTAAGATAATGATAGCTTAAAATAAAACTTGGTAATAAAAAAAGCGAACCAAATAAAAGCAAACTCATAGCCAAAACCGTAAGCAAACCAAAATAAATCGTCGGGATAAAATTACTACTAATCATTACCAAAAAGCCTAGAATAATCGTAACACTAGTATAATAAATCGCACTTCCTATACCCATATGCGAAGCTTTTATAGCCTCTTCTAAGCTTTTATGTTTTAATTCTTCTTTAAAACGATGAATATAATGAATCATATCATCAACCCCTATTCCTATACAAATAGCAGCTATGGTAATACTCATAATATCAAGTGGTATATTGAAAACACCCATTAAGCCAAATACTAAAGCCAAAGGTATGAGATTGGCCAAAATCGCTACAAAAGCATAAACAAAACTTCTAAAAATCACCACAAATAAAGCAAAAATCACAAGCACCACAAAGGCTAAAGTGTCAAACTGTGATGAAAAAAGACTTTGAAGCATATTATTATACAAAGGCATAATACCACTGATTTTAACCTCTACATTATCTTTTTGTAAAAGTTCTTTTAAGTCTTTTTCAAGCTGTTTTAAAAAAGCATCACGTCTTAAATTTGGATCACTATCTAGCATACGCACGCTAAATCGCAACTCATTATTTTCCACACTTACAAAAGGGGTTAAAACTTGCTTTTTAAAATTCTTATCTAAATTTTCATATAAAAACGCTAAAGCAAAATCATCTAAAGCCTTACCATCATTAATGCTTTTTCCAAGCTCTAGCAAACTTTGCAAGCTAAGCACAGAGCCTACATATTTTTGCTTACTTAAAAACTCATGAACCTTAGCAGCTATTCTTGTTTTTTCACTACTAAAAAAATATCTATCATCTTTAGCTAAATCATCGAATTCTTGCTCAAACTCATCTAAACTTTCATTTTGTTTTGGACCTTGCTTAAACTTGATAATCACATCTAAAGGCATAGTTCCGCCTAGTTCTTTATCTATAATCAACAAACCTTGTTTAATCCTAGAACTATCTTTAAAATAACTCACAAAGCTATTTTCTACTTTAATTTGTAAAATTCCATACAAAGCAAAAACTACACAAAATAAACTTATGCCATAGATAATTTTTCTATGTTTTAAACTTACATTTGCACAAAAACTTAAAAATTTCAACGAATTTTGATTAAGCTCTTTAAAATTTAAACGCGGCATTAGTACCAAAATACTTGCAAAATAAATATAAGCTAAAATCAAACTCACGCTAATACCAAGACTCATCATAATACCAAGTTTAATAATAGGCTCAATATCTGAAAAAACAAAACTTAAAAACCCAACAACTGTGGTTAAAATAGCATAAAAACTAGGACTTGCTTTATCAAGTAAGGTTGAGAGCAAAAGCTTATAAACACTAGCTTTTGGGTGTTTGTGTAAATTTTCTATAAAATGTACGATCAAATGTATCACAACAGAAACAGTGATAATAAGCACCAAAGCTACATAGTTTGAAGACACTACGGTAATATCAAAGCCCAAAAGTGCGAAAATCCCACTTGAAGTAAAAAGCGAAATCACACAAATTCCCAAAGCCAAAAACACCAAACGCAAAGAGCTAAAAAACCACCAAAGTGCTATAAATAAAAGCCCTATTAAACTAAGTCCATAAATTTTTAAATCACTTTTTACATAATTAATCATATCATTAGCGATCATTTCTACACCACCAAGGTGTAAAAAGTCTCCATTTTGACTATATTTAGATACTATTTTAGTAATTTCTTCTAATCTTTTTGCACTAAATTCTCTTGAATTTTCTTGATGTTTTTTAATCAAGGCTCTAAAATGCTCTTTTTCATTTTCACTTTTTGCATTATCCCTTGAATTAATCAAGTCATTATAAACAAGATCAGGTGCTAGATAAATCAAAACTCCCGTTGTTTTTCCATCTTTTGAGATGATATTATTTTTATAAAAGGGTTGGTTTAAAATTTCTTTTTTAGCTAGATTAATATCCACATCTTGACTAAAAATATTAGGTATATTTTGGATAAGTTCTTTTAATTCTTTACCTTTAGAACTTGCAAGTAAAGGTGCATTAGTGATAGAAAATACCTTTTGCACACCATTGATTTTTTCTAAATCAAGAGTTAAATTTTTTATAGTTTCTAAATTTTCTTTAGCGAAAATATCTTTATCTTTAGGAGCAAAAGCAAGCATTAAAAAATTATCATTGCCATAACGTGCTGAAACTTCTCTATATAGTTTCAAACCCTCATCATGCTCTAAAAGCAAGCTTTCAGCACTTGCATCAACACTTAAATTTTTAGCAAAAAAACTAAAAAATATACAAAAGATTAAAGTAATCCCCAAAGTTAGCTTTGGGAAATTAAGAAAGATTTTTAAAATTTTACTTAGCATTATTTAGAAAAATCAACACTAGAAAGCTTTTCAAGCAAGGTTTTAAAATCGCCATTTTGCAAGACATCTTTAAATTGTGAGCGATAAGTTTGTATGATACTTATGCCAAAAATATCTACATCATAAATTTGCCAATCATTATTTTTATCATAAAATTTAAAAATTACAAAATTTTCTTTGCCATCTACTATCATAGAAGTTTTCAAAAAAGCTCTTTTGTTTTTTTCTTCTAAATTAATCACTTTTAATTTTTGAGAATCATACAAAGCAAGCTTATCTGTGAAACTTTTTTTAAGATTTTTTTCAAAGGCTTTGTTAAATTCATTTTTTTCATTTTCACTTAATTTTTCATATCTTGTAGAAAGACTAAGTTTGGCCATAAGCTCATAATCAAAAACACCATCAAATAAAACAAAGATTCTTTCCGCTGCTTTAGCTTTATCGTTTTTATTTTGATCTAATATCTTTAAGCTCTCATCAATTTTTTCTTGCATAGTTTTAGAAATATCTTGCAAATTTAAAGCAAAAGCAAATACTACACTAAAAAATAATACTATGATTTTTTTCATTTTATCTCCTTATTTGATGAGTTCTTGGCGTCTTTGTTCATACGCATCGCGTATAAAAGTATAATAATCTACACTATTTTGGTAAATATCATCTATTTTTTCATACTCAAAACTTAATTCATTGAGTTTTAATGCAGCATTTACACCCACTCCAACCCAAAAATTCTCAATATACCCCTCAGGCACCATAAACCAATTTACAGGCAAAGCTAGAGCATCTCTTACATTATAAGGACCTAAAAGTGGAAGCACCAAGTGTGGTCCACTACCTACTCCCCATTTACCCAAAGTCGTTCCAAAATCAGCCTCATAACTTTTTAAAGGAGTTTTACTTGCACTATCTAACAAACCAAATCCAAAAATCACATTCACACAAAATCTTCCAAATTCCTCACCGGCTTTTCTAAATTCTAAACTTAAAAGGTGATTGATAAATCTAAAAGGCGATCTTGTGGTATCAAAAGCATTTTTTACTCCTGTTCTTATAAAACTTGGAGTAACACTTTTGTAAGAAAGTGCAACCGGTCTTAAAAAATAAGTATAAAGATCATAATTAAACTTACTCATAGCTTTATTATAGCTATAAAAGCTATCTTTGACTTCTTTTTTTTGATATTCTTGTTCAAAATCTTCAAAGTCATTTGCTAAAATCAAAGTGTTAAAAAATAAACACAAGGTTAGTATGTATTTTAACAAGCTTTTTCCTTTTAAAATTTCATAAATTAAAATCTTAAATTATACAAAAATTAAAATAAATTTTTACATTAAAATGCTTTTAAAATATTCTTTAAAAAAATTAAAATTTTTTATTTGCTTATGAAATAAGTCTTAGAAAATATGCAAAAAATACAAATTTATTTTTGCTTTTAAAAATAAGCTATAATTTTTTCAAAATTTACTACCAAAAGGATAAAAAATGAAAAAAATTTTCACCCTACTTTTTTTATGTATTTTCAGCTATGGCGCTGATGTAAATATCGCTGCAGCTGCAAATGTAGCTTATGCTTTTAAAGCCTTGCAAAAAGAATTTCAAAAAGAAAACCCTGATATTAGTATCAATGTGAGCTTAGGCGCTAGTGGAAATTTAGTCTCACAAATTAAAAATGGTGCGCCATTTGATATATTTATGGCTGCAAATATGAAATTTGCACAAAGCTTGTATGATGATAATTTTGCTAGCACAAAACCTGTTATTTATGCTCAAGGAGCTTTAGCTTTACTCAGTGTTAGAATGGATTTAAGCAAAGGATTAGACACGCTTAAAGAAGAAAAAGTAAAAATCATCACCATAGCCAATCCCAAAGCTGCTCCTTATGGTCAAGCTAGCATAGAAACTTTACAAAATGCTAAAATTTATGAGCAAACAAAAGCTAAAATCATCGAGGCAAAATCTATAGGAGAAGCACTTGCTCAAACACTAAAAGCAGCCGATGTGGGTTTTATAGCAGCAAGTGCTTTATATGAAGATACGCTAAAATCTTATAAACTCCAAGAAGGAAAAAATTATATTTTAATCGATCCAAAGCTTTATGAACCAATCAATCAAGGCATTGTTATCACTTCTTATGGTAAAGATAATGCTAAAGCTAAGAAATTTTATGATTTTATTTTAAGCAAAAAGGCTAAGGAAATTTTCAAAGCTTATGGCTATAATATCCCATGATTAAAGCTAAAATAAATACTATAAAAAATCATGAAAATATAAACTGGGTAGAATTTCTTATAAATAAACATAAATTATATATGCTTGCTTTAGAACTTGATGAAAAAGCAAGCATTGATCAAGAAGTTTTACTTGCTTTTAAAAGTAGCGAGTGCTTGCTTAGTAAAAAAAATTTAGAAAACTCATTTTTAAATACCTTTTATGCAAAAATCATTGATATTTTTCAAGGACAAATCATCACTATCATAAAATTAAAAAATGAAATTTGCACTTTCGAAGCTCAAATTAGCACCCATGAGTTTTTAGAACAAAATTATCAAAAAAATGATTTTGTATTTGCTTATGTACATCCTAGTGCTTTATTTATCAAAGAGTATTTATGCTAAAACTTGACTTTGAAAAAATCTTTAAAAATAAAGAAAAAGAATTTAAACTTAATGTTAAATTTGAAGTTAAAGAAGGGGATTTTTGTGCTATTTTTGGAAAAAGCGGTAGTGGTAAAACTACGCTTTTGAGAATTTTAGCGGGTTTTGAAAAAGCGCAAGGAATTTGCACTTTTAACGATACTATATTTTTTGATGATAAAAACTTTCTAAGCCCACAAAAAAGAAAACTTGGTTTTGTTTTTCAAGATTATGCTTTATTTGAAAATATGAATGTAGAGCAAAACTTACTTTTTGCCAAAAAAGATCTAAAATTTGCTAATGAACTTTTAGAACTTTTAGATTTAAGCAAACACAAAAAAAGTCATATTTTAGAACTAAGCGGGGGACAAAAACAACGCGTAGCTTTAGCAAGAGCTATTATGCAAAAACCCAAACTTTTACTTTTAGATGAGCCATTTAGCGCCTTAGATAATGAGATAAAACTACACTTACATGATTATCTTTTAAATATACATAAAACTTATAAAATCACTACTATTTTAATCAGCCATGATGTAAGTGAAGTTTATAAACTAGCTAATAAAGTCATTGTTTTAGAAAATGGAGCCATCATCAAAGAAGGCTCGCCTAGTGAAGTTTTTTTAAAGACACAAGGCTCGCAAAAATTTGCCATAAAAGCACGTATTTTAAAACTACAAAAGCAAGATAGCATATTTATAGCCATACTTGCCATAGGTAATCAAATCAGTCAAGTAGCACTAAGCCCCTTAGAAGCTAAAGATTTTAAAGAAAATGATGAGGTGCTTTTAAGTCAAAAAGCTTTTGCACTAAATTTAACTAAGATATAAAAAACAATGCTAAAATAAGATAAATTATTGCAAGGTTACAAATGACTTATGGGTTTTTTATTTTAAAATTTTATACAAGCTTATGGACAAAATGGAAGATAAAAACTGCATATGGTTATTTTTTCTACGCCATAGCCCCGCCTTTTATCCTTTTGTAATTTCATTTTAAATTAATTTAAAAGGATATAAAATGCATTGGTTAGTATTAGCAATTAGTATAGTTTTTGAAGTGATTGCAACAAGCTCGATGAAGTATGCAAGCATAAGTAAAAATAATCTTTATTTAATCGTTTTTGCGGTGTTTTTTTCATTTTCTTTAGCAGGTTTATTTTATGCTTTGAAAAAAATTGATTTAAGCATAGCTTATGCAACTTGGGCAGGTTGTGGTTTGGCACTTGTTAGCGTGGTGGGATTTTTAATCTTTAAAGAAGCAATAACCATTAATAAAATCATTTTTATTATTTTAATCATCACTGGAGTGGTGGGATTAAAACTTAGTGCTTAAGCCTTTTGGCTTAAAGCACATTCATACTTTGTATCATTACTTTTGCTTTACATTCAGCACAGCAATATAGTGTTTTTATCTTAGCTTCATCACCCATAAATCTTGGCTTCATAATGCTAGCGATTTTCTCAATAGCCTTTTTAGTAGCAAATTCTTTCCCACATTCTACACAGGCAAAAAGTTCATCTTGAGCTAAAACCATAAAAGAAAAATACTCTTTTTCTAGATCTATCCCGCTTCTTTGAAGCATTAAAGTATCTTTTTCAGCACAACTTGCCTCACAATATCCACAGGTAGTACATAAGCTTGCATTAAATTTCAAAGAATTATCCTTAGTATCAGCTACCAAAGCTCCTACATTACAAGCTCCCACACAAGAAAGACATAAGGTACAGGTATCTGTATTGATAGTGATTTTTCCATAGCGTATCCATTCTTTGCTTGGGATATTGCCTAAATTTTCTTCCTTTATAAGCTCTCTTAATCTTATAGCAAAATCTTCTCTTTTTAAAAGCGCAGGATTATAAGAAATAAATTTGAGATTTTCTATAAAATGTGCTTGATTTATAGCCTCCAAAAGTTCTTTTTCATCTTTAGCTAGAAAAATTGCATTTTGTTTAAATTTTCTTTGAAAAATTTCATTCATCAAAGCTATCACTTCTAAAGCACCTTGCGATAAGCCATCGCTATAAAAAACCACACTCGCACCACTTGTTTGAAGCATAGCTAAAAAATGTGCTTGATCAAGATAGTTTTCACCTTTAATCATAAAAGGCATTACATCTTCTTTTAAAGTGATATTTAAATTTTCTATAGACATTTTTTCAGGGATGATTAAAATGATTTTATCTTCATAAAATTTTAAAATTTCATAAAAGCTATTGCGTGGCATAGGTGCATAATCAAGCGCCCCGCTAGGACAAATTCCTACACAATCACCACAGCTTAAACAATCCACATGAGAAAATTCTAATTTTCTTTGCTCATCATCTTTTAAAATAGCCACACTAGGACAAATTTCAGCACATTTTCCACAATGAACACTTCTTCTTTCATGGTATTGACAGATGCTATCATCATAACTAATATAATTTCTAAATTTATATTTTGGAGAATTAGAATTTAAAAGCTTTATAAGTTCTTCTTGACTTAAAGTAGTTAAATCATAGCAACCACTTTGTTGATCAAAACTTTCTTTTTTTACATCATATAAGAAAAAATCACAATCAATCTCTACTTGCTCATTATCTTTTAAAGCTATCACACAAAGCTCGCCCACGCAACCTAAAACACCCAAACATTGCTCATTACTTAGTTTTAAAACCTTGTATTCTTGTTTTTTTAAGCTTTCAATAAGCTCATTTTGATCCTCATTGCTTACAATAATTACATTTTTACCCACTTCTTTGGTGTATTCTAAATCAAGTCCTAAATCATAAACTTTAGATCTAATCTTATATAAAGACTCAATAGTTTTGGCTTTTTTAAGCACATCATCTTGTGAGTTTTTAAGGTAAAAATTAATCTCAGGTGCATAAACTTCAGGATTTAAAAGCTTTGAATTTCCTATAAAAACTTCTTCATTACAGGCTTTTTGAACTATACTAATATCATCACTTAAAGGAATTAAATCTTCATTTTCTAAAAATACAAAATCTTTCATAACGCTCTCTTTTAAATTTTTTAATCTTAATTATATAAATTTCATTATAAAAAAGTTATAATTTTACTAATTTATTCTTAAGGTTTAAGATGAACAAATTTAGAAATTTTCCACCCATAAACACGCTTATAAACGATGAAAACTTGGCTAGCTACCCTTTATATTTAAGATCTCATTTTGCAAAAATAGTTGTTTCAAATTGTAAAAAAGAACTAAGTAAAGATGAAAATTTAAATTTTAGCTTGCAAGATTTGCTAAGTAAAATTACTCAAAGCATTGATGAGTTTTTAAACATGCAAAGTCAAAGTTTGATCAATGCTACTGGAGTTATCATACATACTAATCTTGGTCGTAGCATTATTGATGAGAGTATTTTTGAAAGAACTAAAGAATTCATCTGTTCTTATTCAAATTTAGAGTTTAACATGCAAAGTGGCAAAAGAGGCTCAAGGTATGACGCACTTAGTGCGAATTTAAAAATATTATTTGATTGTGAAGATTGTTTGGTTGTTAATAATAACGCCTCGGCTGTATTTTTGATCTTAAACACCTTAGCAAAAAATGAAGAAGTTATTACTTCAAGAAGTGAGCTAGTTGAGATTGGGGGAAATTTTAGAATTCCTGAAGTTATGCTAGCAGCTGGTGTTAAGCTAAAAGAAATAGGCACGACCAATAAAACTCATTTATATGATTATGAAAAAGCTATCAATGAAAATACTAAGATGATTTTAAAAACTCATCGCTCTAATTTTGCTTTTAAAGGGTTTTTTGAAGAAGTAAGCTTAAGCGAAATTCATGCTTTAACAAAAAAGAAAAAACTCATATCTTATTATGATTTGGGTGCTGGCTGGTGTGAAAAGATTAATAAACAACTTAGTAAAAATGAGCCGAGTGTAAAAGAGCTTTTAAAACATTGTGATATTTTAAGTTTTAGTGGTGATAAGCTTTTTGGCTCTACGCAAGCAGGCATTATACTTGGAAAGAAAAAATACATTCAACAACTAAAGAAAAATCAACTTCTAAGAATGTTAAGGGTTGATAAAATCACCCTAGCTTTTTTAAATGAAACTACCAAAGCATACTTAGAAAAAGAATATGAAAAAATTCCTACACTAAAACTTTTAAATGATGATTTAAAAACCATAGAAAAAAAGGCTCTCTTTATCAAAGAAAAAATTCCTATTAAGTGTGAATTAAAAGCTTCTAAAAGTTTAGTAGGCGGTGGCTCTATGCCTGATAAAAGCTTAGATACTTTTGTGTTAAGTTTTGATGAGAAAGCTTTGCTTTTACAAGAAAAATTTAGAAAAAAAGGCGTAATCGGCCGTGTTGAAAATGGGCATTTTGTGCTAGATTTTAGAAGTATTTTAGAAAAAGATTTAAACCGTTTAATCCACACTATCAAAGAGGTATTTCATGCATAGTATCATCATAGGCACTGCTGGGCATATTGACCATGGTAAAACTTCGCTTATTAAAGCTTTAAATGGTTTTGAGGGTGATGATTTAAAAGAAGAGCAAGAAAAAGGCATTACGATTAATCTTAGCTTTTCAAATTTAAAAAGTGAAAATTTAAACATTGCTTTTATTGATGTGCCTGGGCATGAAAGTTTGATTAAAACTATGATAAGTGGTGCTTTTGGCTTTAGAGTGTGTATGTTTGTCATAGATATAAACGAGGGTTTAAAGGCTCAAAGTATAGAGCATTTAAGAGTTTTGGAATTTTTAGGCGTAAAAGATGTGGTGCTTATTTTGAGTAAGGTTGATTTATGCAAAAATTTAACACAAAAGCAAACAGAGCTTTTAAAAGAATTAAAAGCCTTTAAAATCAATATCTTAAAAGTTTTTCCAACAAGCATTTATGATGAGCAAAGTATATTAAATTTAAAAAACTATCTACTTAGTTTAAAGCCTAAAGAAAATGATGAAAATTTGATTTTTAGATACTACATTGATAGGGTTTTTTCTCTAAAAGGTATAGGAACGGTAGTAACAGGAAGCTTAAATGAAGGAAAAATCAGCAAAAATGAAAAAATCTTTTGCCTTGAAAATCAAAAAGATATCATTGTAAAAAATATACAAATTCATGAAGAAAATGTTTTAGAAGCAAAAGCTTATAATAGAGTTGCTTTGAGTTTAAATTGTGATTATCATGAGTTAAAAAAAGGCTATGTATTAAGCAAAAAAGGTGTTTTTAAAAGCTTTAAAAGTATCGATGGGGTTGTTTTTAATACAGAGATTAAACACGGGAGTATTTTAGAATTTTGTAGTGGCTCAAAAAAGCTTAATGCAAAAATTATTGTAATCAAAGAATTTGAAGATAAAACTTATATTAGTTTAGAGTTTGATAAAAACTTACCTTTGTGTTTTGATGATAAATTTATCTTGCTTGAAAATGGGCGTATTAAAAGCGGTGGCGTGGTATTAAATGCAGTGAGTGAGCCTTTAAAAAAAGATATAAAAGCTAAGTATTTAGCACTTTTAGAACAAAAAGATTTTAAAAAAGTATTTGAGTTTTTAAAACAAACTCACAAACTTGGCTTTGGCTTACTTTCAAGCTATCAACGCTTTAAACTCACTCATGAACAAGCTTTAAACTTAGCAAAAAGTTTAGATCATGTTTTTGTCGATGAGCAAGCTTTAAATGTATATGATTTAAATGCTATGCAAACTTTGAAAGAATTTATTGATTTTATTTTCTCTAAAAATCCTTATGCTTTAATCTCACCTCATTCTATCGCCTTAAGGCTTAGCTGGGCGAGTGAAAATTTTTGTGCTTATGTACTCAAGCAAATGCAAGAAAAATTAGATTTTAAAGACGGCATATGGTTTTTAAAAGGACAAAATTTTGAAAAATTACAAGAAAAGGCTCATTGTGAGCTTTATGAAATTTTAAAAAAAGAAGGTATAAAACCTACCGCACCTTATAATCTTTATGAATATTTAGAGCTTGATAGGAAAAATGGAGATCTTATCTTAAAAAAACTCACCAAAGAAAACAAAGTCAAAAGATTAGCGCATAATCTTTTTATAGAAAAAAATGCCCTTGAAAATCTCATGCAAGAGTTTTTAAAGCTTTTACAAAATCATCATTTAGATGTCGCTTTTGTAAAAAATCATTTTCAAATTTCAAGAAAATACGCCATAGCTTACTTAGAATACCTTGATAAAAACTATCCTCAAGTGGTAAAAATCGAGGAAAAAAGAATGCTAAAAGTCTAAGTGTTAAAATTTACATTTTATAATGATACAAATTTAAATTAAAGGAAAAAAATGAAAAAATCTCTAGCTCTTTTAACTCTTGCTAGCTCTTTATTTGCTGCAAGTAATGAAGAAATTATTAATTTTTTTAAGAAAAATCCAAATTTATCAAATGCAAATATTAGTGTTTCTAGTAGAGAAAAAATTCCTGATACAAACTTTGAAGCTGTGATAGTTAATTTTGAAATTAGTGGTAAAAATTTCCAAGAAATCGTTTTCACTCAAGATAATATCATCACAACCGAAGTAATTGATGTAAAAAAAGGTGAATTTTATTCTCAAGTTTATCAAGCAAAACTCATGGAAAAACAACAAGCTGAATTTTCAAAAAAAGCTCTAGTGGAACTTAAAAAAGAAAAAATGTTTATTTCTTTAGGCGATAAAAACAAACCTTTGCTTTATGTTTTTAGCGATCCTGAATGTCCATACTGTAGAATGCATTTAGATAAAATAGAAGAAACACTAAAAACTCATCAAGTTAAATTTATCTTAACCCCTATCCATGATACAAGCGCATTTGAAAAATCTGCATTAATCTATAAAGAAAGCAAAAATGCTAAAAACGATGCGCAAAAAATCGCTATCATGAAAAAATACTACGATAAAGATATAAAAGATTATAAAAAACCTAGTGAAGCTGAAGTTAAAGCAGTAAGAGAAACTTTTGCAAAATACTCTAAACTTGGTCTTCGCGCCGTACCAACCATAATCGATGCTCAAAAATAATCTTTTCTTGCTTGTGCTTGCACTATTTTTAAGTGCTTGCACAGGCCCTATGCAAACTTTTATCCAAACAAATAATGAGGGTATTTTCCTACATGCTAATAAAAATCAAAGTTTTTCTTTACATATCAATAATCCTTCAAAATTAAACACAAATTTAGAGGCCAAACTCGCTCAAAAATTACAAAATTTGGGATTGGTTTTAGATAATACTCAAAGTGATTATAAAATTTATATCAATATAGTAGATTTTAAGAAATTTTCTTATGCACAAAGACTAATTGCTTCTAATGCGAGATTTTTTTATAATGACTTTGATAAAATAGATAATGTTTTTGAAATGGAAGTAGAAAATTACTATCTTTTGCAAGTTAATTTACAAATTAGTTCCAAAAACTCTACTCAAAGCACCTCACTTTTAGCAAGAACTGCTTATCTTGGCAATATAGATAGAGCCAAAGAATCTTTAGAAGAAAAAATCGCTAATCAAATAACAAGCTTTTTTTATATGCATTAAAGATGGCATTTAAGCCATCTTTTTAAATATAACCATGATCAATCATCGCATCAGCTACTTTTTTAAAGCCTGCTATGTTTGAACCTACTACTAAATTTCCTTCATGATTATAAGCTTTTGCATACTCGTATGAATTTTCAAAAATATTTTTCATAATCTTATGCAATTTTGCATCAACTTCATCAAAACTCCATTGACACATACTTGCATTTTGTTGCATTTCAAGTTGAGAAGTCGCTACACCGCCTGCATTTGCAGCCTTAGCTGGAGCAAATAAAAAGTCTTTTTGATTTAACATAAAATCAATCGCTTCAAGTGTGCTTGGCATATTAGCTCCCTCTGCTACCATACGACAACCATTGTGATATAAGGTTTTAATATCTTCTAAATTTAACTCATTTTGCGTAGCGCTTGGAAAAGCTATATCACAAGGTATACTCCATACTCCATTACAACCTTGTTTATACGCGCTTTTTGGAGTAAAAACAGCACCTTTTTTTAGCGCTGCATAATCACTCACCCTAGCTCTTTTTACTTCTTTAATTTCTTTTAATAAATCTAAATCTATTCCATCTTTATCATAAACAAATCCATCGCTATCGCTTATTGTGATTGCTTTTGCGCCAAGTTGATGCAATTTTTCTATGGTATAAATTGCCACATTTCCACTACCTGAAACTGCACACTCTTTTCCTTCTAATGCATTGTTGTATTTTGCTAGCATTTCTTGAGTAAAATACACGCAGCCATATCCTGTTGCTTCTGTTCTTGCTAAGCTTCCACCCCATGGAATTTTCTTTCCCGTTAAGGTTCCATCAAAATTAGAGCTAATTTTCTTATAAGCTCCAAACATATATCCAATTTCCCTAGCACCAACCCCTATATCGCCCGCTGGCACATCAGTGCTTGCACCTATGATTTTTGAAAGCTCGGCCATAAAAGCTTGACAAAAACGCATAATTTCTGCTTCGCTTTTACCCTTAGGATCAAAATTTGCTCCACCTTTGGCACCACCTATCATCAAACCCGTTAAAGAATTTTTGAAAATTTGCTCAAAACCTAAAAATTTCAAAACATCTAAATTTACACTAGGATGAAATCTAATCCCACCTTTATAAGGACCTAAACTAGAGTTAAACTGCACTCTATAGCCAAAATGTGTTTGAGCTTTACCCGCATCATTGATATATACAACTCTAAATATAGTTGTTTTTTCAGGCATTACAATACGCTCTAATATCGCATGATCTTGGTAGGTTTTATTAGATTCAAGTAAAGGCTCTAAGGAATTTAATACCTCAGTTGCTGCTTGAAAAAATATAGGTTGTCTTGGGGAAATTGTTTGAATTTTTTCTAAAGTTTCTTTGATATATTGTTTAGCCGTACTCATAAATTGTCCTTTTTATAGTATCTTGCTGTTTGTTTTAGCTAAAAATTTTTTTAGCGCCATTTGCTCCTTTGTTCCTATTTTGTAGTAAATTAGCTTTAAGTATGCGCTAATTTCCTTTTGAGAAAGATTTCTTGATTTAGAATAATCTAGCAAAATATATTGTGGAATGAAAATTTTACTTTTTGTGAAATTTTTCATCATTCTTTTATAAATAGAAAAATTTTTAACACAAGAAAAACGCGCAAAAACAAAAGGTAGTTTTGTCTTTTCATACCATAATTCACACAAATCAATATAATCTTTTGGATTTTGCAAATAAAGTTTTAAAGCCTTATCACCGATGATAACCTCCCCTTTTTGCTTTAAAACTTTTGCAAGAGCATTAGAAGTTGCAGAACTTGCATCTTCTTTGCTTTGAGAATGTTTTTTTACTAAAACGCTTTTTACCTTTTTGCTTGCGCAAATTCCCACATTTAAGGTTTTGTATTTTTTTCTACGACTTTCAATACTTGAAATAATCGCTGCATCAATACGTCTAAAATACAAATGGCGATTTAGCTTACTAGGAACCCCTTTTTTGTATTCTGTAGTTTGCTTAACATAGCTAGGAAAAGCTGCTTTTTTAAGATAGATATGCAAAGGGAGTAAATTAAGATAATCTATCTTTCCAAAAACCATCTTAGCCTTTCTATTATTAAGTATTAGTATCCTATAAAAAAATATCTTAAATATAAATTAATTTAATTAAAAATATAATCAATACTAAAATTTATATCAAAATTTAACATTTATTGTAAAAAATTATTTTGTAATCTTAGATTATTAAGTAAAAAATTAAAATAATAGAAAAGTCAAATTGAAAGATTAAAAATAAAAATTAAGTTTTATTCAAAAAAATATTTTAAATAAAACTTAATCTATAAAAACTATTGTAAGCTTGCTAGATATTTTTGATAGTCAAATTCTTTCACCAAAGCCACTCCATCTTCAACTGCAGCTTTTGCCACAGCAGCACTAACTACAGCTTTTACCCTACTATCAAATGGTTTTGGTATCACATAATCTCTACCAAAGCTAAGCTCTTCTACTCCATAAGCTTGTTTTACCTCATCAGTTACTTCAAGCTTAGCTAAATCAGCCAAAGCTTTAGCAGCAGCTACTTTCATATTTTCAGTGATTTTAGTCGCTTTTACATCTAAAGCTCCTCTAAAAATAAAAGGAAAACCTAAAACATTGTTAATTTGATTTGGATAATCACTTCTACCTGTTCCAACTATAGCATCATTTCTAACCCTTTTAACATCTTCAGGCATTACTTCAGGCACAGGATTAGCTAGTGCAAAAATCACAGGATCTTTAGCCATACTTAAAATCATCTCATCATCTAAAATCTTAGGCGCGCTTAAACCCAAAAACACATCAGCACCTTTTAAAGCCTCTCTTAAAGTGCTATCTTTAGTATCACTTACAAATTCTAGTTTGTATTTATTTAAATCATCTCTTTGGGTATTAATCACGCCTTTACTATCTACTAAAACGATATTTTTAACCCCTAAATTTCTATACATTCTAGCACTTGCAATACCCGCTGCACCCGCACCACTTACTACTACTTTAATATCTTCAAATTTTTTACCACTAATTTCCATAGCATTCATTAATCCTGCTGTAGAAATGATCGCAGTACCATGTTGATCATCATGCATTACAGGAATTCCAAGATCTTGTAAAGCAGCTTCTATTTCAAAGCATTTTGGTGCTGAAATATCTTCTAAATTAATTCCTCCAAAAGTAGGCGCTATAGCTTTACAAAATGTAACAATCTCATCTACACTATGGGCATTAATTTCTAAATCATAAGCATTAACATTAGCAAATTTTTTAAACAAACAAGCCTTTCCTTCCATCACAGGTTTACTTGCACTTGCTCCTATATTGCCAAGCCCCAAAACCGCACTACCATCACTTACTATGGCAACCAAATTAGCTTTATTAGTGTATTTATAAGCCAAAGTTTCATCTTTTGCTATCTCAACACAAGGTTCAGCAACCCCTGGAGAATAAGCTAAAGACAAATCATGCGCACTATCCATAGGCTTTCTAGCAATAATATCTACTTTACCACCTAGGTGATACTCTAAAGCCTCTTCTTTTAAATTCATTATTTCTCCTTCATGTAAGTTAGTAAATTTTCTATTCTAAGCTTAGCTTTTTGCACTCCTAAAAATTCTAATACTTCAAATATACTAGGACTTACCGAGCTTCCAGTGAGTGCAATGCGTATAGCTTGGGCTAGATCTTTTAACTTAAGATTATTTTCTTCTAAGAATTGATTAGTTAATTCTTCAAATTCGCAAGCATTTTTTTGCTCATTTAAAACCATAGCGTATTTTTCCAAATAAGTTAAATTTGTTACATTAAGAAATTTATCTACAGCCTTTTGATCATATTCTTTTGGGTCATTTAGTAACACTTTAGCCCCGCTAATAATATCATGTAAAGTTTTAGCTCTCTCTCTTAACATATCTAGCAAAAAGCCTGCTTTTTCATACTGACTTAAATCAAAACCTAAATCTTTTAATTGTCTATTGATTTCTTCAAAAGGTAAAGTTTTAATATAATGAGCATTAAGCCATTCTAACTTTTTAAAATTATAACAAGAAGCACTTTTATTAATATGATTTGGATCAAAAAGCTCTTGCATACTTTCTAAAGAAAAAATTTCATCATCGCCATGACTCCAACCAAGACGCACTAAGAAATTTAGCAGGGCTTGAGGTAAAATCCCCATATTTTTATACTCCATCACATCGGTTGCTCCATGACGTTTAGAAAGTTTTTTACCATCTTCACCATGTATCATAGCCACATGATAAAATTTAGGAATTTTAAAGCCTAGTGCCTCATAAAGAACGATTTGTTTTGGGGTATTTGATAAATGATCATCCCCTCTTATAACATCACTCACACCCATTAGCGCATCATCAATTACAACGGTTAAATTATAAATTGGACTACCATCGCTTCTTGCAATTACAAAATCATCTAAAATATCTTCAGCCTTAAAACTAACCTCGCCTTTAATACCATCTATAAATTTAATCTCTCCACTTTGTGGTGCTTTTATACGCACTACAGGCTCAATACCACTTGGGGGAGTTCCTTTAAAATCTCTATATCTACCATCATATTTTGGGCGCTCTTTAGCTGCTTCTTGCTTAGCTCTTAACTCATCAAGCTCTTCTTTACTCATATAACAATAATAAGCCTTACCCTCATCTAGTAATTTTTGAATGTATTTTTTATAAATATCAAATCTTTGGGATTGATACTCAATCATCCCATCATAATCAAGCCCACACCATTTAAATGCTTCTATAATAGCTTGTGTAGCTTCTTGTGAATTTCTTTTTAAATCCGTATCTTCAATACGCAATAAAAATTTACCCTTGTTTTTTCTTGCATAAAGATAATTATACAAAGCCGTTCTAAGCCCTCCTATGTGCAAATATCCTGTTGGAGAAGGAGCAAAACGCGTTGTGATTTCTTGCATATTTTTACCTTTTTTAAATTTTTATTGTTATAATGCTATATTTACACTTAAATAAAGGTTTTATATGAGAAAATTTTTAATATCTTGTTGTTTTGCTGCAAATATTTTATATGCTCAAACCCTTGGTGGCGTAGCAATGGTAGTAGAAAATCAACCTATCACTCTTTATGATATAGAACAAACCATGAAAGAATTAAAAACTGACGATAAACAAAAAGCTATAGCATTTTTAGTAGATGATAAAGTTCAACAAAGTGAAGCTAAAAAGTTAGGAATTTATGTAAGTACTTTTGAACTTAATGAAAAATTAGCCCAAATAGCAAAAGGCAATAAAACCGACATTAATGGTTTGCAATCAAAGATAGAAAAAGATGGTTTAAGTTTTGAAGTTTTTAAAAATAAGGTTAGAAAAGATCTTGAAAGAGAAAAGCTTTATAGAAGCATAATGCAAAATGCAAAAATCAATATCGATGATGAAACACTAAAACATTTTTACGAAAGCAATCTTGATAAATTTAGCACTTTTTCAAATATAGACTTAGTTGTTTATAATTCTACTAATCCAGAACTTTTACAACAGCTTGCACAAAATCCTATGTATAAAAATTCTCAAATTAAATCAAAAGCCATTAGTTTAAACGCAGCTAGTTTAGATCTAAGATTACTTGCTTTATTAAACAATACAAAAATAGGAGAATTTACTCCGGTATTAAATGGTGAAAATGCTTATATAGTATATTTTGTAAAAGAAAAATATGGTAAAAATCCTATCGAATTTGACTTAATCAAAGATCAAGTTAGCAATGTCTATACCCTAACTCAAAAAGAACAAGCCTTAAAAAATCATCTTGATAAAATCAGAGCAAATGCTCATATAGAAGAATTAAGATAGGTTAAACCTATCTTAAATTAATGTCTTGAAAGATAATTTGTATCATAATTATTATTGATAAAATCTGCATTATCCATCATTGCTAAATGAAAATCTTTAGTTGTTTTAATCCCACCTACAATAAGCTCTTGCAAGGCTATTTTCATTTTAGAAATAGCTGTGTTCCTATCTTCTCCCCAAACAACTAATTTTCCAATCATAGAATCATAATAAGGAGGTACACTGTAATCTTGATAACAATGACTTTCCATTCTTACATTGCGTCCTGCTGGAGCTACGTATTTTGTGATTTTACCTGGGCAAGGTAAGAAAGTTTTGGAATCTTCAGCAGTGATTCTACATTCTATAGAATGACCTTTAAGTTTAATTTCTTCTTGCTTTGGTAAAGGATACCCTTCTGCTACTTTAATCATAAGCTCAATAATATCTACCCCACTTACCATCTCACTCACACAATGCTCAACTTGCAAGCGCGTATTCATCTCGATAAAATAAAAATCTAAATTTTTATCCACTAAAAACTCAAAAGTTCCCGCACCCTCATAATCAATAGCCTTAGCAGCTTTAACTGCTGTTTCATGAAGTCTTGCTCTTGTTTTTTCATCTAGTAAAATTGCAGGAGATTCTTCTATAAGCTTTTGATGGCGTCTTTGCATAGAGCAATCTCTCTCACCCAAATGTATCACGTTACCAAAGCTATCTCCTATGATTTGCACTTCTATATGGCGTGGGTTTTGGATGTATTTTTCCATATACATAGTTCCATCACCAAAAGCACTCATCGCTTCACTTTCTGCTGACCAATAAGCTTTTTCTAAATCTTTTTCATCTTCAACTACACGCATACCACGACCACCACCACCTGCTGCTGCCTTTAAAATCACAGGATAGCCTATTTCTTTAGCAAGCTTTTTAGCTGCTTCAACCCCACCTAAAGCTCCATCGCTTCCTGGGATTACAGGCACACCTGCTCTTTGCATTACTTGTTTAGCTTTGCTTTTATCACTCATTAGTGCCATAGCAGCTACTGAAGGGCCTATGAATTTAATATTATGTTTTGCACAAATTTCAACAAAATTTTGATTTTCACTTAAAAATCCATACCCTGGAAAAATCGCATCCGCTTCGCTAATTTCAGCCGCACTAATAATAGCTGGGATATTTAAATAACTTTCTGAACTTCTAGCATTTCCTATACAAATACTCGCATCAGCGTATTTTAAATACAAAGCATCTTTATCTGCAGTAGAATACACACAAATTGCTTTTTTTCCCATTTCTTTTACAGTTCTTAAAGCTCTTAATGCAATTTCTCCACGATTTGCTATTAAAACTTTTTTAATTTCCATTTTATAATTTCTCCACCACAAATAAAGGCATGCCAAATTCTACAGGCTGGCCATCTGCAACTAAAACTTCTACTATCCTACAGTCATATTCAGCTTCGATTTCATTCATGATTTTCATCGCCTCAATAATTGCTATAGTACTTCCTTTTTTAATAGTTTGTCCTGCTTTAGCAAAAGGTGCTGCACCTGGGCTTGGGGCTTGATAAAAAGTACCTACCATAGGGCTATTGATAGTTGGTTTATTAGAAGAGTTTGAGCTTGCTTTGGTTTCATTAACTACATTTACATTAATTGGCTGTGGAGCTGGGGCAACAGGAGCTGGAGCTGGCAATTCACAACATAAATCTTTTTCTAGTTCTATTTCAAATCCATCTTGTTCTTTTATTTTAATCTTGCTTATACTTGCCTCTGCAAAAAGTTGCATTAATTCTTTGATTTCTTCTTTTGTCATATATTCTCCTTAATTTATAAGACTTAATTTATAATTATATATAAAAATACTAAAAATAACTTCAATTATTTATTTTTTACTTTTATTTTAAGATATAATTTAAAAATTCACTTTAATTATAAAGGACAAAAATGGGCTTAAAAGCAGATAATTGGATCAAAAAAATGGCATTAGAGCACAATATGATAGAGCCATTTTGCGAAGCAAATATAGGCAAAGGTATAGTTAGTTATGGGCTTTCAAGCTATGGATATGATATAAGAGTTGGAAGAGAATTTAAAATTTTCACTAATGTAAATTCCACTGTTGTAGATCCTAAAAATTTTGTAGAAGAAAATGTAGTAGATTTTGTAGGTGATGTATGTATAGTACCTGCAAATTCTTTCGCGCTTGCTAGAACGGTTGAGTATTTTAAAATGCCAAATGATGTTTTAGCAATTTGTCTTGGTAAAAGTACTTATGCAAGATGTGGTATTATAGTGAATGTAACTCCTTTTGAGCCAGGTTTTGAAGGACATATCACTATAGAAATTTCAAACACAACCCCACTACCTGCTAAAATTTATGCCAATGAAGGTATAGCTCAAGTTTTATTTTTACAAGGAGATGAGCCTTGTGATGTAACATATGCTGATAAAAAAGGCAAATACCAAGCCCAAACAGGCATAACTTTACCAAGAATTTTAAAATAATTTTATTTTCAGCCGATATAAAAACTTAGTCAAGTAATAGGAAAATAAATATGTTTAATGGAAAAAGCATTTTAATCACCGGTGGTACAGGAAGTTTTGGAAAAACTTACACTAAAACTTTACTTCAAAAATACAACCCCAAAAAAATCATCATTTATTCACGCGATGAACTCAAGCAATTTGAAATGGCAAGAGAATTTAATGATAATTGCATGCGTTATTTTATAGGTGATATAAGAGATAAAGAAAGATTAAATATAGCGATGAAGGATGTTGATTTTGTCATCCATGCAGCTGCTATGAAACATGTGCCAATTGCAGAGTATAATCCAATGGAATGTATAAAAACCAATATCCACGGAGCGCAAAATGTAATCGATGCGTGTTTAGAAAATAATGTAGAAAAATGTATCGCTCTTTCAACTGATAAAGCATGCAATCCTATTAATTTATACGGAGCTACAAAGCTTGCAAGCGATAAGCTTTTTGTAGCAGCAAATAACATAGCAGGAAATTCTCATACTAAATTTAGCGTTACAAGATATGGCAATGTAGTAGGCTCAAGAGGCTCTGTTATACCATTTTTTAAAAAACTAATCAATGAAGGCGCTAAAGAACTTCCTATCACAGATGAGAGAATGACAAGATTTTGGATATCTTTAGAAGATGGGGTTAATTTCGTGTTGAATAACTTTACATATATGCATGGAGGGGAAATTTTCGTGCCAAAAATTCCTTCTATGAAAATTGTAGATTTAGCTAAAACCATGGCTCCTAATTTAGCTCATAAAATCATAGGCATAAGAGCAGGTGAAAAACTACATGAAATTATGATTTCAAGTGATGATAGTCACTTAACTTATGAATTTGAAGATTATTATGCCATTAGTCCAAGTATTAAATTTACTAATATGGAAATTGATTTTAGCATAAATGCAAAAGGGCAAAAGGGTAAAAAAGTTTCCAATGATTTTTCTTATAGCTCAGATAATAATCCATCATGGATTAGCCAAGAAGAGCTTTTAAATATAATAAATCATACAGAGCTTGAAAAATGATAACTTATTCTCATCAAAATATTGACGAACAAGATATACAAGTAGTTTGCGAGGCTTTAAAAGATGATTTTTTAACCGGCGGAAAAAAGGTTGAAGAATTTGAACAAGCCCTTTGTGAATATGTAGGTGTAAAATATGCTTGTGTGCTAAATTCAGCCACTTCTGCTTTACATCTTGCATATTTGTCTTTAAATGTAAAAGATAAAATTGTTTTAACAACTCCCATCACCTTTGCTGCAACTGCAAATACTGCTTTAATGGCAGGTGCTAGGGTTGAGTTTATAGATGTAAAAAGTGATGGAAATATTGATGAGAAAAAACTTGCTTTAAGACTAAGCCAAGATAGCTCTAATATAGGGGCAATTTGTGTTGTCGATTTTGCGGGAAATAGTGTAGAAATGGATAAAATCTTAGCCTTAGCTAAACAATACAATATCCCACTAATTGATGATGCAAGTCATGCTCTAGGTGCTATTTATAAAGATCAAAAAGTAGGTTCTATGGCAGACTTGAGTATATTTTCTTTTCATCCTGTTAAACCTATCACAACCTTTGAAGGTGGTGCGGTTGTTAGCAATGATGAGAAATTAATCTCAAAAATCAAGCTTTTAAGAAGTCATGGCATAGTCAAAAAAAGACTTTGGGATAGTGATATGATTGAACTAGGCTATAATTATCGCTTAAGTGATGTAGCTTGTGCTTTGGGTATAAATCAACTTAAAAAACTTGATAATATGCTAGAAAAAAGAGAAATCATCACAAGTTTTTACGATAAAGAATTTGAAAAAAATCCTTATTTTAGCACTATAAAAATCAAAGATTATAAAAAAAGCTCAAGACATTTATATCCTATTTTGCTTTTCCCTGAGTTTTATTGTCAAAAAGAGATTATTTTTGAAAAATTATTGAATTTAGGCATAGGCGTGCAAGTACATTATAAGCCTACTTATGAGTTTAGTTTTTATAAAAATTTATATGGAAATTTATTTTTAGAAAATGCGGATAATTTTTATAAAGCTGAACTTAGTATACCTGCTCATCAAGAAATGAGTTTAAAAGAAGCACAATTTATTAAAGATAGTTTATTTAAGATTTTAGAAGAAACTAAAAAGGCTTGTTGTGAGTAAAAGTATGTATGAGCTAGCTTGTGAGCTTTTTCCTATATGCAGAAGCATTACCGGGAAAGGCTTTAGACAAAGCTTAAAAATACTTGATGAGGCTATGGGGGGGGGTATATTAAAAATTCACTCTATAGCAAGCGGGAGCAAAGTGTTTGACTGGGAAGTACCTGCTGAATGGGAGATAAACGATGCTTATATCATCACTCCAGATGGAGAAAAAATTTGTGATTTTAAGCAAAATAATCTTCATGTGTTAAACTATAGCGAAGGTATAGACACAGAGCTTGATCTAGCAAGCTTACAAGAATGCCTTTACTCTATAGAAGAAATGCCCGATGCCATACCTTATGTGACAAGCTATTATAAAAGGTGCTGGGGGTTTTGTATAAAACATAAAGATAGAATTAAACTAAAAGAAGGAAAATATAAAGTTTTCATTGATGCAAAGCACCATGAAAATGGAGTTTTAAACTATGCTGACTTACTCATACCTAGCACGCAAGAAACAAAAGATGAAATTTTAATCTCTACTTACCTTTGTCATCCATCTATGGCAAATAACGAGTTAAGTGGCCCTGTGGTAGCTGTGTTTTTAGCTAAATGGCTTTTGGGACTGAAAGAGAGAAAATATAATTATCGTTTTGTTTTTATCCCTGAAACTATAGGGAGTATAGTTTATATTAGCAAACATTTAAAGCACTTACAAAAACACACTAAAGCAGGTTTTGTACTCTCTTGCATAGGTGATGATAATGCTTACTCACTCATTCACACTCCAAGTGAAAATACCCTAGCAGATAAAGTAGCCTTGCATACCTTGAAAGAAAAAAATAATTTTAAAGAATTTAGCTTTTTAGATAGAGGAAGCGATGAAAGACAATACTGTGCTCCTTTGGTAAATTTACCCGTAGTTGGAATTTGTAGAAGTAAGTATCTAGAATATAAAGAATATCATACTAGCAAAGATGATTTAAATTTCATCAGTGAAGAAGGATTGCAAGGTGGCTTAAAAGCTATGCAAGAAATCATTATGAATTTAGAAGTAAATGAAATTTATCAAAATACTGTATTTTGCGAACCCAATTTAGGCAAAAGAGACTTATACCATACTATCAATACTTCTTCAACCAATGATATACCAATATCATGTAATTTTTTAGCATATTGTGATGGTAAAAATGATGTTTTAGATATAGCCTCAAAGCTAAACACACAAGCTTATAAATTAAAAGATTTAATAGAAAAATTAAAATTTCACGGATTAATAAAATGAAATATTTCTTAGAATACAATGATAAAAAATACTCTAATGTTGACTTAATAGAAGCTTTTAAGAAACTTGGCATCAAAAAAGGCGATATTTTGTGTGTGCATACTGAACTTTTTAATTTTGGCACACCCTTGCTTCCTAGAAATGAATTTTTACAAACTATATTAGATTGTTTTTTTGAAGTTATAGGTAAAGAAGGTACTTTAATCATGCCTACATTTACCTATAGTTTTTGCAAAAATGAAGTTTATGATAAATTAAATTCTCCTACAAAAATGGGTGCTTTAAATGAATATTTTCGCAAACAAGCAGGGGTAAAACGCACTAATGATCCTATATTTTCCTTTGCTATAAAAGGAGCCAAAAAAGAATTGTTTTTAAAAGACACTACAAGTTGTTTTGGTGAAAATTGTGTGTATGATGTTTTAACACAAGAAAATGGAAAATATATACTTTTTGGAAGCACTACAGGACACACTCTAACTCATTATATCGAAGAAGAATACCGAGTAGATTACAGATATTTTAAAGATTTTCACGGAAAAATAATAGATGAACAAAACAGAATACATGATAAAAAAATAAAATTTTATGTAAGACATTTAGATAAAAAATCTTTACCAAATGTCGATAATATAAACTATATTACTAAAAAAACAAAAAATTTTATATACGAAAATTTTGGTGGTGCAACTATATGTTTATTTCATACAAAAGAATACAAAGAAGCGATAAAAAATGCTCTTGATGAAGATAAAAATATTTTTATATTACAGGATTAATCATGGAAAATAAATTTTATGAAATTTTAGAAAATATACTCGAAGTAAAAGTCAATGAGAATTCAAATTTAAGCATGCAAAATTGTAAAAATTGGACTTCTTTAAACCATATTGATATAATCATGAGTTTAGAAGAAGAATTTGAAATCAAATTTAGCAAAGATGAATTAAGTCAGCTAAAATCACAAAATGAACTTTTGCAAGCTATTAAGGAGAAATTATGCTAGAAAATACAAAAGAATTATTTAAGCTAATAGAAGAAAAAAATCCACTACACAAAAAATGTTTAGATGGATTACAACTCTCTAAAGAAGAATATGAAGATTTAGAAAAGCTTATTGTTTATTACAAAGATACACTAAATATTACTTTAGAAGAACAAGCTCAAAGCTATATAGTTGTATTAAATGATACTTTAGAAGAAACTAGATATTTTATAGAATTTGGAAAATATAGATATAGCACCTTAGCAGAAGTAGAAAATATGGTGTATTTTAATGAAAACTATATGAAGCAATACATGGTGGGTCTTGCCATATCTTCTTTTATATGGAATGCTCATATTGAGGTTAGAAGATATTTTGCTAAGTATATAGATGAAAAACAAAATCAAGAAAATACCTATCTTGAAATAGGGCCAGGGCATGGTGAGTTTTTTGTTAAAGCCCTAAGAAGTCAAAAATTTAAAGAATATTTTGGTATTGATATATCTCCTATAAGTTGTCAAATGAGCAAGGATATGGTAGAAAATCAGTTTGGTAAAATAAATACTAAATGCGAATTTATATGTAAAGATTTTACCAAATGTGAGTTTAACAACAAAGCTGATTTGGTAGTAATGGGAGAAGTTTTAGAACATGTTGAACAACCTTTACAATTTATGAAAGATGTAAAAGCCTTATTAAATGATAATGGAGAAATCTTTGCGACTATACCTATCAACGCTCCTGCTATTGATCATATTTATTTATTTTCTCATCCTGATGAAGTCAAAGAATTACTTAATAAAGCAGGATTGAAAATCAAAGAATGTGAATATTTTATGGCAAATAATTATTCTTTAGAAAAAGCACTAAAAACAAAGAATGCTATTGTAATGGCAGTAGTTTTGGTAAAAGAATGAATCTTTTTTCACCGAATTTAAAAAGAAATGATCTCATAAAATTTAGCAAAGAAAATCATCATAAAAAAATTACTATCAATGTCTTTAGAAATCATTCTTTTGAAGTGATTTCAAGCATACTAAACGCATTTTTAGCCTTTAGTAAATTAAAGGCTGAATTTAACATAAGCTCTTATGATGATAGTTTAAGTTATGATAATTTTCAAAAAGCAGATTTAAACATCATTTTTATAGACTTAAACAATTATAAAAAAAATGCAGATGATTTTATCAAAGAAAAAATACAAGAACTATCAAGCATTAGCAACGCTCCTATCATCACACTTTTACTTGGCGATACAAGCTTAAAAGAATATAGTATTTGTGAAATACTAAAGCCCTTTTTAGATGAAAATCTCATCATAGATGATAGTAATTTTGAAATAAATGCAAGCAGACTTAGCAATAAAGCTTGTGTAAAATTAGCCCAAATTCTAGGACTAAAAATCCTACCTAGCTTTTTACAACCGACTTTAAAAGCAATCATCATAGATCTTGATAATACCTTATACCAAGGAATTTTAGGTGAAGATGGCATTGAAAATCTTGCTTTATCTAGCAATCATAAAGCCTTGCAAAGTGAGCTTTTAAATTTAAAAAATCAAGGTTTTTTACTTGCCATTGCTTCAAAAAACGAAGAAGAAGATGTGAAAAAACTTTTTACACAAAGAAAAGACTTTTTATTACAACTTGATGATTTTAGTATGATCAGGGCTAATTGGAAAAGTAAAGACGAAAATATTAAAGAAATTGTAAATTTTTTTAATATAGCTTTTGATAGTGTGTTATTTATTGATGATAATATAGCCGAAATTGAAAATGTATCACACCTTCATATTAACACCTTACTAGCTGATGAAAATAGTGCTTATAGTTTAAAGCTCTATCCTAAACTTTTAAAAACAAGCTTTAGCAAAGAAGATGAGTTAAGAAGTGCTGATATTAAAGCAAATTTACAAAGACAAGAGCTTAGCAAGCTTAGCCCTAAAGAGTATTTTGAAAAATTACAAATTTGTTTGAAATTTCATATCAACCACGCAGATGAACTTGAAAGAATTTCACAACTACTTAATAAAACTAATCAATTTATATCAAATTACTCAAGATTAAGCTTAAAAGAGTGTGAAGAATTTATGCAAAAACATGCTATTTTGACTATAAGCATGAGTGATAAATTAAGTGATAGTGGCATTATAGCAATTTTTTTAGCTTATAAAGATGAAACAAATTTAATCATAAAAGATCTTTGCATAAGTTGCAGAGCCTTAGGAAGAAAGCTTGAAAAAATTATGCTATATAAGGCTATAGAGTTATTACATGTGCATTTTAATACAAAAGAATGTATTTTATACTTTCAAAAGGGCGAAAGAAATATGCCATTTTTAGAATTTTTATATAGTTTAAATGCAGATATAAAAGAAAATTTTGCTCTAATCCAAAAAGAAATGATAAATTACGAAGGACTTATAATTGAAAGCTAGTTTTAATAAAGCCAAAATAGCAGGCATAAGCGTTTGCGTGCCTAATAAATGCATAAATATAGATGATTGCTTAGAAGATGTTTTTCAAAATGATGTCAAAATGCTAAAAAGAATGAAAAAAATTTCAGGCATACAAGAAAGATTTATTGCTGATGAAAATATTAGCACAACAGATTTAGCCTATGAAGCAAGTATAAATTTATTTAAAATGCTTGATTTTGATAGAAATGAGCTTGATATGGTGATTTTTGTTACACAAACTCCTGATTTTTTTATGCCATCATGTGCAAACTATCTTCACAAACGATTAAATTTAAAGCCTCAAACTATAGCTTTTGATGTAAATCAAGCGTGTTCGGGATATTTATATGGCTTATTTATAGCTTTTTCTTTTTTAGAAAATCAAAATGCAAAAAATATTTTATTAATTTGCGGTGATACTTTAAGCAAAACCATAAATCCTTTGAATGCAAATTTAGCTCCAATCTTTGGCGATGGAGTAAGCGCAACACTCATAAGCTGTACAAATGAAAAATCTTTTTTTAAGCTTTATTCTAATGGAGAAGGTTTTGACAAACTCATCATACCCAATAGAGCTTTTGCTAAACTTGATGAGAGTAAAAGCTCTAATAAAGAGATATTTCAAACTAATGGATATAGAAGCTTAGATGATCTTTATATGGATGGAGCTGAAATTTTTAACCAAGCACTTAATCTTGAGAGCCAAAGCATAAAAGAAATGCTTGATTTTTGTGAAAAAAGTAAAGATGAAGTGGATTATTTTTTATTGCACCAATCCAATCAATTTTTAGTTGATTCTATTATAAATGATTTGGGTATTGATAACTCTAAAACACCAAATTTTTTGATGTCAAAATATGCTAATTTGAGTGCTTGCTCTTTACCTGCTTTACTTTGCACAATGCAAAAAAATAATTTTAACGCTATTTTAAGTGCTTTTGGTGCTGGATATGCCTGGGGAAGTGCTTATATAAATTTTGATAAAAACTTTAAAACTGATACAATTTCAATTTATAAAGGAGAAAAAAATGACTAAAGAAGAATTACTAGAAGCTATTAGCGAAGCTATGCATATGGATGAAACACTGAAAGAAAATATGATTTTAGATGATATTGATGAATGGGATAGCTTAGCTTTTGTATCTATCATGGTATTATTTAAAAACTCACTTGGTAAGCAAATTAACGGTGATGATCTTAAAAAATGTGAAAAAGTAAGTGATCTTTTAGCTTTAGCTGGTGTTTAAACAAAATATTTGTTTAAACCCTTTCCACACTTAAAACAATCTGCTCATTTTCCTCTTTAAAAGTATATATTAAATCATCACACTTGTATGAGATTTCTTTTTTACAAGTTTTATCTTTTAAAGGTTCTTGTAAAATTTGTGGTAAGTGTTTTTTAATAAGTAGTTTCATAGGTATACCCATACCATGAGTTAGATTTTTAATAAACTTACCATCTATTTGTTTTTCATCTATAACTTTTATAAATTCAACATCAAATCCATGTTTTTTTAAAGTATCAACATATTCTTCTTTTTCTTCTAAAGACACCCATTCATCAAATTTAGAATGATAAGCAATGTATTTTGGATTTGGATATTTTGCTTGTATATTTAGATGATCTTTATTTAATGTTTCTCTAATTAGTTTTCTAGCAAGTGAAAAATAATAATGTGATTGTTTATTTGTAGTCCAAAATGTTTTATCACAACAACATAGTCTTATATTTTGAAAGAAATTAAAAGTCGCAACCGAATAATACTCGGTAAAATCAACTTCTTTGCCAAAACCTATAACCCTCCATAAATCAGTAAGGCTAACATGGGAAGAATTATCCACCACAACATCAACAAGCCAAGGAGCTAATTTTGCACATAAATTTGCCAAATATCCTCCATGAGATGCTCCAACTAAAATATGCTTTATATCCCTCCTCATAGCTTTAAAAGCGAAATTTTTTCTAATATATAAAAGAGCATTTAGTATATCTGTTGCTTGCATGATACCAAAATTTTGATATTCATTCTTTGTAGGCTGTAAACTTGCACTTAAATCTAAATGATAACTCCTATCAATCTCCCAATCATTTTTATTTTTTTGAATTTCTTTATTAAGATAATCCATAGCAGGATGAAATTCTTCAAAAGAATTAAGTTTTGATATATCATAAGGAATTTCTATACCAATAGCCTTTACACTTGTGTCAAATATAAGTCTATCAATATCATCAAGATAAATCTTAGCTCCAGTTTGAGGACGATTTCCTATGCAATGATAATTTACATTTAAAACTGCTACATTATAATTTCTAGCACAATAATCACTTATATATAAATCATCTTTTATATCCCCACCAATGCCACTTATAATACAAACAATAGCCTCTATTTCTTTACTATCATCATAAGTTAATTTAAATTCTAATTTACTTTCTCTTTTTATATTTAATTCTACATCGTCACAAGAGTCTATGAAATAGGTTTGATTTATGAGCATGTTAAGCCTTTTAAAATTAAAATTTAATTATACTTATTTTTTATAAAATTAAAGAGAGTTTATGAAAAATCTTTGTATTATCCCTGCGCGTGGTGGTTCTAAACGTATTCCTAGAAAAAATATCATTGATTTTTTAGGAAAACCCTTGATTGCTTATAGCATAGAAAGTGCTTTAAATTCGAGTATTTTTGATGATGTGATTATCTCAAGCGATGATGAAGAAATCATCAAAGTAGCTTTAAAATATGGTGCAAAAGCTCCTTTTGTGCGCAAAAAAGAATTAAGTGATGATTATGCAAGCTCAACCGCTGTAATCCAAAATGCCATCATCACTCTAGAAAAACAAGGTAAAATCTATGAAAATGTGTGTTGCTTATACGCAACAGCTCCGCTTATAGATGAGTTTATCTTGCAAAAAGCTTTTGAGCAATTTAGCCAAAATGAGTGTAAATTTTTATTTTCAGCTTGTGAATTTGAATACCCTATACAAAGAGGTTTTTACCTTGATGAACAAAACAAAGTTTATATGTTTGATGAGTCAAATTATCACAAACGCTCACAAGATCTTACTAAAGCTTATCACGATGGTGGCGCATTTTACTTTGGCAAAAAAGAAGCATGGCTAGAAGAAGATTTTATGTTTAAACCTTATTCTAAAGCCTTTTTACTTCCAAGGAATAAAATTTGCGATATTGATACTTTCGAAGACTTGGAATTTGCTAAAATACTATATCAGTTTCACAAAGGTAATAAATGTTTATAAATAAAATCAAAGGTTTTAAGTATCCTGATATGGAGCTTGTAAGATGGTTTTTTAAAAACAAGCTCGATACCTTAAAAAATGCAAAAGTCTTAGAATTTGCCTCTCATAATGGCAATAATCTTTCTTTATTTGCAAATTATGATTATGAGTGTATTGGAGTAGAACTTAGTAAACAAAATCATGAAAACGCTATTTATAATTTTAAAGAAATTATGCATTATCAAAAGGCAAGTTTTTTTAATGAAAATATGCTTGATTTTGCTAAAAATCATCAAAATATAAATGCGGATGTATTGTTAATACCTAATGTAATTAATTATATTACAAAAGATGAATTTAAAATTTTACTGCAAGATACAAAACAAAACAACCTATATCAAACAAATAAATTAGGATATGCTCATTTTTTCTTAAGAGCAAGAAGTGTTAAAGATCATCGCTACGGACTTGGAGAAAAATTAAAAAACGATAGTTTTATTTTAAACTATGATGAATTTAGTGGCGAGAAAAATTGTCTTTGCACAGCATATCAAGAACATGAACTTGTGGGAATTTTAAAAGAAAATTTAAATTTATATGATTTTGAAGTTATCACAAGTGAAAATATCAATATAAAAAATAAAGTTTATATCAAAGATAGCGATATAATCATCTATGGTAAAATCACTAAGGAGTAAAAATGTACTTAAGAGATTTAAAAGGTTTAAAATTTCCAGATTTAGCTGTAATTAAATTCTTTTTTAAACAAGGATTGCACCAACAAAACAATCAAAAAGTTTTAGAATTTGCTTGTTCTAATGGTAATAATCTTTCTTTATTTGCAAATTATGATTATGAATGTATTGGGGTTGATTTAAACAAAGAAAATATCAACAATGCCAATTATAACTTCAAAGAAATAATCCAATGCAAAAACTATCAGTTTTTTCATGATGATATCTTAGAATTTCCCTTAAAAAATCCAAATATTAACGCAGATATTTTTATGATTCCTAATGTGATTAACTATCTTTTGAAAGAAGATTTTTTAAAATTATTAAAAATTTCAAAAGAAAATTCTATGTATAAAGAAAATGCTTTGTTTTTTTTAAGAACAAGAAGCATAAAAGATTATAGGTATGGCTATGGAGAAAAAATAGCTCATAATTGTTTTAAAATCACAAATGATAACACCACAGGAGAGCTTGGATGTATAAACACTCTCTACCAAGAATACGAACTTGTAGAAATTTTAAAAGAATATTTAAATTTATATGATTTTAAAGTACTTACTTATGAAAATACCAATATCATGGGAGAAGATGAAAGATTAGTTAATGATAGCGATATTGTAATTTATGGAAAAATTAAGTGAAAATAGCCATCATGCAGCCAACCTTTAATCCATGGCTTGGCTATATATATATGATACAAAGTGTTGATACTTTTGTCTTTTTAGATAATGTGCAATTTGAACGCAGATCGTGGCAAAATAGAAATAAAATCAAACTACAAGATAAAACTTTTTTACTAGGACTAAATTTACAAAAAGCACCACAAAAAACATTACTTCAAGATATATTATTTGAAAAAGATGATAAATGGAAAATTAAATTTTTAAAAACTATTCATCATGCTTACTCTAAAAGTATTAATTTTAATAAATACTACAATATCTTAGAAAAAGCTTTATTTAAACATACACATTTAGCACAATTTAACATGGAGTTAATCAAAATATATTGTGAACACTTAAACATTAAAACTCCTATTTTACAAACTTCTTCTTTAAATTTAAAAAACGAAAAAAAAGAAAAATTACTACTTGAAATTTGTCAAACATTAAAAGCTGATCATTACCTCTCTCCAGAAGGCTCAAAAAACTACCTTGAAAAAGAAGCGGCAAAAGAAATTTTTAAAAATGCAAATATAAAAATTGAATATTTTGATTTTATCCATCCAACCTATACTCAATTGGGTGTAAATTTTATAGCTTATTTGGGAATTTTAGATTTTTTATTTAACGAAAAAGAGCCTTGTATCAAATTTCAAGAATGTGTCAAAATAAACGAGTGTAATAATGAGAGTTCTTTTTAGAAGCGATAGTTCTAGCGCTATAGGACACGGACATATCAAAAGAGATCTTTTGTTAGCCAAACAATACCAAGATGTATCTTTTGCTTGTTTACCACTAAAAGGCTCTTTAATAGATGAAATTCCTTATCCTGTATATGAGCTAACAAGTGCTAGTATATATGAACTCATCAATCTCATCAAAAAGGAAAATTTTGATCTTTTAATCATTGATCATTATGAGATCACTGCAGATGATGAAAAACTCATTAAATTAGAAACAGGAATTAAAATTCTTAGCTTTGATGATGAGATAAAAGAACATTTTTGCGATATTTTACTTAATGTCAATGCTTATGCTAAAGAAAGTGATTATGAAAATTTAGTGCCAAAATATTGTGAATTAAGATGTGGCTTTTCCTATGCTCTAATACGCGATGAGTTTTACCAAGAAAGCAAGATAAAAAGAGAGAAAATTTATGATTATTTTATCTGTATAGGGGGAAGTGATCCAAAAAACATTTCCTTTGATATAGCAAATAAACTAAACAAAAATAAAACTATCATCATAGCTACCACAAAAGCAAATTCTCATCTAAATTTGCTTCAAAAATTAAGCCAAAAAAACTCTAATATACAAATTCTCATTGACCATCCTAGCCTTGCTAGATTAATGAATGAAAGTAAAAAACTCATCATTAGCGCAAGCTCATTAGTCAATGAAGCTTTGATTTTAAAAGCAAATTTTAAAGCCATAGCTTATGCTAAAAATCAAGAAAAACTTGCAACTTGGCTTGCTAAAAAAGGCTATGAAGTGGAGAATTTTATATGAAAATAATTATTGCTACTCTTAGACAACATAATATCAACAATTTCTACAAAATAAAAGAATTATATAAAACATATACTTTTTACCTCATAACAAAAAAAGACGATCTTACTTTAGAAAAAATAACAAAAATAAATCCAGATTACATATTCTTCCCGCATTGGTCTTTCTATATACCTCAAGAAATTTACAATAACTATCAATGTATTATTTTCCACCTTGGAAATTTACCATTTGGAAGAGGAGGTTCACCTTTACAAAATTTAATCATAAGAGGGGTATATAAAAGCAAAATTTGTGCTTTAAAAGCTTGTGATACATTAGATGGTGGAGAAATATATCTAAAACACAATATTAGTTTTAAAATTTCAAATGCACAACGAATTTATGAAAAAATCTCAAAAATCATATTCTTTAAACTAATACCAAGAATTTTACATACAAAAATCAACCCTCGCATACAAAAAGGGAAAGTAGTAATTTTCAAAAGAAGAACAAAAGAACAAAGTAATATCAATACACTCGAAAATCCAAATTTGATAAAAATATATGATTTTATACGCATGCTTGATGCCATTGATTATCCAAAAGCTTTTTTGGAATTTGAAAATATAAAAATGGTTTTTCAAAACGCAAAAAAACACAATAATAAAATAAAAGCAGAGGTAATATTTTATGAAAAATAACAAAATTTTAATTATAGCAGCTCACCCAGATGATGAAGTTTTAGGATGCTTTGGAACTATAGCAAAATATATTCAACAAGGATATGAAGCTTATACTTTAATACTTGGAGAAGGTAAAACAAGCAGAGAGATAAATAGCAAAAATGAACAAGAAATTTTAGAAGATGAGTTATTTAAAGCAAATAATCTTTTAGGCATTAAAAAAGTTTTTAGAAAGTTTTTTCCTGATAATGCTTTTGATAAAATACCATTATTAGAAATAGTCAAGAGTATAGAAGAAGTTAAAAATGAAATTAAACCAAATATAATTTTTACACATTATGAAAAAGATCTCAATATAGACCATCAAATTACATACAAAGCAACAATTACTGCTACAAGATCTCTACAAGAAGAAAGTGTTAAAGAAATTTATAGTTTTGAAATTCTTTCGAGTACAGAATGGAACTATCCATTAAGCTTTCAACCTGATGTATTTTTTGATATTAGCGCGACACTTGATTTGAAACTAAAAGCTATGTCTTTTTATCAATCAGAACTAAGAAATTATCCTCACCCAAGAAGCTTAGAGGGGATAAAAATCAATGCGCAATACCAAGGAATGAGAGTTGGTCTTCAATATGCTGAAGTGTTTAAAAGTGTAAAGGTTATAAAGTGATTTTTTATAAAAATTTTACTAATCTTACAAAAGAAGAAAAAAAAGAAATTTTTTATATAAGAAATTCTCCAAATATCTCTAAATTTATGAAAACAAAAAATATAAATTATAAAAACCACTTAATATTTTTAAAAGAACTAAACAAAAGCAAAAACAAAAAATATTTTTTATTGATAAAAAATAACGAGAAGCTAGGAGTAATATATTTTAACAATATCATAAATTTATCCTGTGAATTTGGGCTTTATGGTATAAAAAAAGGTATAGGCGAGCTTTTAATGCAAGAAGTTAAAAACTATGCTTTTAATATTTTAAAAGTTCAAACTTTAAACGCTTGTGTTTTCAAAGAAAACACAAAAGCTTTAAATTTATATTTAAAACATGGTTTTAAAATTATTAAAGAAGATAATAATTTTTATTTTGTAAATTTAAACAATCCTCACAGGGATATTATTTTTTAAAAGCTCATTTTTAACATCATTTGGAGTATATTGACTAAAATGAAATATAAAAGCACCTGCTAATGCATTCGCACCAAGTTGTATAGCTTTTACCCCATCTTGGGGCTTAGAAAGCCCTCCATTAATAATGAGTGGAATTTTTAATTTACCTTTGAAATACTCTAGTAATTCCCAATCATACCCCAAAGAACTTCCTTCTTTATCAACACTTGTTAAAAGTATCTCCCCTGCTCCTAAAGATTCATATTTTAATGCAAGTTCTAGCGGATCAATATCTAAAATTTCATTATTAAAAACTTTAAATTTATTTTTATCTTTTTTTACATCAATCGAGCATACTACACAAGAACTTCCAAAAGTATTTGCCACCTTTTTGACAAAATCTGGATCTTGCAAAGCCATAGAATTAATACTAATTTTATCTGCACCTATATCTAGCAATTTTCTAATATCTTCTAAAGTTCTAATCCCACCTCCAATGGTTAAAGGCATAAAACACTCATTAGCTATATCTTCTAAGCTTTCAAAATCTATAACGCCATTTTTATTAATATCCAAAACTATAAGCTCATCAACATTTCTAGCATTATATATCCTAGCTGTGCTTATTACATGCCCAATAGTCCTAAAAGAAGAAAAATTGATACTTTTTACAAGCTGATGATCTTTTAATAACACGCAAGGTATGATTCTTGTTTTAAGCATATTAGGCCTTTAAATTTGCAAAATTTTCCAAAAGTTTCAAACCCACATTTTGGCTTTTTTCAGGGTGAAATTGCGCAGCAAAAATATTATCTTTTTCAAAACTTGCACAAAAAGGTTTTTCATACTCACAAAAAGAAGTTTCCACCCTCTCTAAACATTCTACATAATAAGAATGCACAAAATAAAAATCACTTTTTTCTAAAATTCCATCAAATAACTTGCTTTTTTTATCACTAAATTGTAAATCATCCCAACCACTGTGCAATAATTTTTCTTTACTTAAATCAAATTTCAAAACCTTTGCTTTTATAAAATCAAGCCCTTCACACTCTCCGCCCTCATATCCCTTACTGGAAAAAAGTTGCATACCAAGACAAATTCCTAAAATAGGCTTTTTATCTTTTAAAACACATTCTTTTAAAAGCTCATCTAGTGCAAGTTTTTTTAAATTTTCCATACCTTGTTTAAAAGATCCAACGCCTGGCAAAACTAATTTAGAAGCATTTTTTATATCTTCTTTTTTAGAACTTATAATCACTTCTTGATTAAGTTTTTCAAAAGCTTTTAAAACAGATTTAAAATTTCCAAGATGATAATCAACAATACAAATCATTTCAAAATAAACTCATCTTTTTTTATCAACGACCCATCACTATCTCTTAAGAATTTACCATTTTCATCGCGTTTAAATATCTTTTTATTAGTATAAGAATCTACAATTTTTTCAAATTCTTTTTCACTAAAACCACTAAATTCCAAATATTTCTTAATAGCCTTTTTAGGTGGCTTTCCATCATATTTATTTACAAGCCTCACGCCCTCTTCACGGCTAATATAGCCAAGTCTTATATCCAAGCACGCATTATCCGTAGCTCTTCCAAAACCATATTTGCAGTATTTTAAATAATCATGCACATGGTTTGAATAACAATCTAAATTTTCAAAATTCTCATAAGTAGTTTCAACTGGTTTTGTACTAGTTTTAAAACCATTTTCTTGGGCTAATTTTAAATTATACTTATAATCCCATTTAAAATAATATCCCAAAAATAACCCTGTAACTCCTACTCTTTGAAGCTCTTCATCACTTGGATAAGTATAAAAATATAAATCCTTCTCTCTAATACCATCAACTCCAATCATATCAGAAATTCTATTACCCAAAAGTCCGCCAAATTCTTCAAGCCACTCTCTACCTAAAGTGTTTTTTTCTTTAGAACTAGCTGGTCCACCATATTCAATCTGCGGACTTTCCCCCCAAATAATCAAAGGAATGTCAAAAGCAACAGCTACTTTTGGAACACAAGTAAAAATTCCCAAATGGTTTTGCCATTCATTATCGCCCGTTCTTACAAAAGCTTCACGGGATAATTTTTTATATACCAAAGGATTTCTTTTTATATGGATCAAATCAACACCAAGATTGTTTAAATTTTTTAAATTCTTTTTACCTATTTTAGTAGGGATACTTGGTTCAAAACAAACACACAAAGGATTAAGCCCAAACTCAAGACATTTTAAAACTTGAAAAGTAGAATCCTTACCGCCACTTACTCCTATGACACAATCATACACGGGGTGTTTTTTATATTTTTTCACAAGTTCTAGAAATTCTTTTTCACGCTCTTGCCAGTTTATGTGATGATTTTTCGCTTCTTGCGAGCAACACGCATCACAAATTCCCTCATCATTAAAATACAAGTCAGGCTTAGTATCTGGCATAACGCATTTTTTACAAAATTTCATATTAACTCCAAAAAAATATTTATAATCATCATAAATCGACTATGATTATATTTTCTAAAGCTAAATAAATTTTATTTTGTTACAATTTTTTTATTTAAAGGTTTATAGATTATGGATTTAACTTTACTTCCTTATATGATTATAGGGATTTTTTCAGGTATGGCTTCAGGGGTTTTTGGTATAGGTGGTGGTATGATTATCGTTCCTTTCATGCTTACTTTAGGGCTCAGCTCTCACCATGCTGTTGCAATTTCTGTTGTACAAATGATTTTTGCTTCTATTTTTGGTTCTTATTTAAACTATAAAAAGAAAAATTTAATCTTAAAAGATGGACTCATCATAAGCTTTGGAGGCTTTTTAGGTGCGATGTTTAGTGGGCTTTTGCTCTCATATTTTTCAGATATAACTTTAACAAGTATTTTTCTATGCGTGAGTATTGTATTTTTTTTAAAATTTGCTTTTAATCAAAAAAGCTCCATTGGAAATATCAACCACTCTAATATCTTAAAAAATTCCATTTTGCTAATTTGTGGCGTATTTACAGGAATTTTTGCTATATCTTTAGGGATTGGCGGTGGGCTTTTAATCACCCCTATTCTAGCTTATTTTTTAGGCTATGATACTAAAAAAGTAGTGCCGCTTAGCTTATTTTTTGTGATTTTTGCTTCCATTTCAGGAATTAGTTCTTTTGTATATAATGACATCATTGATAAAGAAGTCTTGCAAAATGGAAGCTTAGTAGGACTTAGTTCTATGCTAGGGGTTTATCTTGGTATTAAAATCATGGAAAAAATCAACCTTAAATCCCACCGCATAGCGCTTTTGGGCATTTACACTCTTTCTATAACTATGACTATTATAAGCTTGATTAAAAAGCTAAATTTATTTTAATCTATCAGCAAATTTTTGTCTATTGGAAGTATAAACAAAGCTTAAAACCTCTGCCACTGCTTTAAAAAGCTCTGGTGGAATAAGATCATTTACCTCGCAAGCTTTATAAAGTTCTCTAGCTAAAGGAGGATTTTCATAAATCATAACATTGTATTCATATGCCATATCTTTTATACGCAAAGCTAAAAAGTCCACTCCTTTAGCTAAAACTTTTGGCGCAGCTTCTTTAGAGCTATCATAACGCAAAGCAACCGCATAGTGAGTAGGGTTAGTAATCACAACATCAGCACTAGCAACATCTTGCACCATTCTACGCCTTGCTGCTTCCATTTGCAAACGACGAATTCTTCCTTTTACCAAAGGATCTCCTTCGCTTTGTTTGTATTCATCTTTGATTTCTTGTTTGCTCATGCGTAAATTTTTAAAGTACTGATACCTTACCAAAAGCACATCTAAAAGTCCTATAATCAAAAAAGCTATAATCACAATAGCCGCAAGTATAATAGCCTTATCCCTAAGCCATAAAAGTTGTGGATAAATCATATAAAGCTCTACTCTAGGAAGTTCTTTCATAAATTGTAATAAAAAAATAAAAGCTATTCCAAAAACCACTCCAACTTTAAGAGTAATTTTTAAAGCTTCAATGATTTTTTTCAAAGAAAAAAGATTTTTAAGACCATTAATAGGGTTAATTTTGTTAAAATTTGGAGTAATAGGTTTGGTGGTAAAAATAAAACCAAATTGCATTAAATTTCCAAGCACGCCTGCAACCATAATCGTTAAAGTAATAGGTAAAACCATAATAAACATTTCTATCATGGTTTTTATAATAATTTTTTGCAAGATTTTTAAATCAAGTTCTATACCTATAAAGCTTTGATAAAACCTATACAAACCGCTAATTCTCTCACCTATAAAAGGCAACATAAACAACACCACAACCACAGCTATAACAAGCACAGCCACAGCAGATGCATCTTGGCTTTTTGGGACATTGCCCTCTTTACGAGCATCTTCTATTTTCTTGGATGTGGGTTCTTCTGTTTTTTCTTGATCATCAGCAGCCATAAAAAACCTTTAAATTTTTAAAGCAAAATTATAGCATTTAATCCAAGTATCAACAAATTTGACTACTTGGATTTAGCTTATCCCAGCCACT
>NZ_JANQCZ010000008.1:0-81344 GCF_024723605.1 Campylobacter sp. LMG 17559 | reverse complement strand
AGTGGGTTTAGTTTAGTTGATGAAGGATTTTAAGCAAACTCCATCTACATTTAATTCATAAGCTTTTTTCAGGTTATTTTTTAAAGTATCAAGTAAAAATAAAATTTTAGAATCAAACATATAAAACTCGGCCATCTTTGATGCAATTTTTGCCAAATTTTCATCTTTTATTAAAATATATTTTGCACCCAATGCATTAGAAAGTAAAATTTCTTCTTCGTTTTTAACAAAAATACCAAAATCTACTTTTTCATCTTTTGCATTTTTAATAACCGATTCATCATATTCAAAACAATTCACATTGGTTTTAATAAAAATATTTTCATAATGACTAAATTTTTGCATATTTATCAAAGGATGTCCAAAAATTAACATAGCTTTTCCTTTACTTTTAAAAGACAATAATTTCTAAAACCACGGTTGAAAATTTTATAATCTTTCATTCCTTGTAGTTCATCATAAACATCACTACCTTTATAAAGCAAAAATGAAGTTTTTTCATCATAAAAACCATTTGAAATTTCAATCAAAGGTTTTATATCCATCAAAGCCCTTGATGTGATTAAATCTACTTTGAAAGGTAAATGATTTTGTAATTTTTCTTTTATGATATTTATATTTATCAAATTAAGCTCAGTTTTAATCACTCTTAAAAAAGAAGCCTTTTTAACACTGGGCTCAAATAGAAAAAAATTACTATTTTCCAAAATACATGCTAAAAATATTGCAGGAAAACCAGCCCCACTTCCAACATCAACAATCTTTTTTTTATCAGTCAAATCACAATAGTCTAAAATTTTTATACTATCAATAATATTGTCGTCTATGTTTTCAAGATGAGTTAGATTATGCACAGCATTAAATTTTTTTAACAACTCTTTATAAAGCGCGATTCTTTGGTAAAAATCATCTTTATTTGCAAAATCTTTTAAAAAATTTAATTGCTCTTCATAAATTTTCAATTTAAATGCCCCATTTGCGTATGTTTAATTTCCAAATAATCTTTATTAAAACGATTTGCTTCAATTAAAATAGGAATTCTTAAATTTACTTTTCCTTTTAAAGAGCTAAGTTTTTCAGGATTATTAGTCAAAAGATTAATCTTAGTAATCTTATAATGTTTAAGTATAAAATCTACTATTTCATAACTACGCTCATCTGCTTTAAATCCTAATTGATGATTTGCCTCTATAGTATTAAAACCTTTATCTTGTAAAGCATAAGCATTGATTTTATTAAAAAGTCCTATACCTCTTCCTTCCTGTCTTAGATAAATCACCATACCACCATGCTCTTGGATATATTTTAATGAAAAGTCAAGTTGCTCACCACAATCGCATTTTAAACTTCCTAAAACATCACCTGTTAAACATTCTGAATGGATTCTAATATTAACTTCTTTTTCTAATTTTCCTTTAAAAATACAAAGATGCTCTTTGTCATTTTCTTTAAAACTTTGTATATTAAATTCTCCAAAACGAGTGGGAAGTTTTGCTATTTCAGAAATTTGAATAGTCATTATTTTCTTCACCTTTTTACAAAAAATATGCTAGAATTTAAGCAATTTTAACAAACAAAAAGGAAATTTATGTTTAAACGTTTTAGAAGATTAAGACTAAATGAGAATATTAGAAGTCTAGTAAAAGAAAATACTTTAAATTTAGATGATTTAATCTACCCCCTTTTTGTTGTAAATGGTACTAATATTAAAAATGAAATCGCATCTATGCCAGGTGTGTTTCAAATGAGCTTAGATGAAATTTTAAAAGAATGCGAAGAACTAATTAGTCTTGATATTAAAGCTATTATTTTATTTGGTGTGTTGGAAAGTTCTAAAAAAGATAGCTGTGGAAGTGATGCATTGAGCGATGATGGTTTGATTGCTACAAGCCTAAGAGTTATTAAGGCAAAATTTCCTAATTTAGTAGTGATAACCGATCTTTGTTTTTGTGAGTATACTGATCATGGTCATTGTGGTATTATTGATCCAAAAAGTAAAAGCGTGGATAATGATTTAACTTTAGAAATTTCAGCCAAACAAGCTCTAATTCATGCCAAAAACGGCGCTGATATGATAGCACCAAGTGGTATGATGGATGGTATTATTGAAACTTTAAGAAAAACTTTAGATGAAAATGGTTTTGAAAATTTACCTATTATGGCTTATTCTACTAAATTTGCCTCAGCTTATTATGGGCCTTTTAGAGATGTGGCTGATTCTGCGCCAAGCTATGGGGATAGAAAAACCTATCAAATGGATTTTGCTAATGGTAAAGAAGCCTTATGCGAGAGCTTAGAAGACGAAAAACAAGGTGCTGATATTTTGATGGTTAAACCAGCACTTGCGTATTTAGATGTAGTTAAAGATATAGCAAATCATTCCAAACTTCCACTTTGTGTGTATAATGTAAGTGGCGAATATGCTTTATTAAAAGCAGGTCAAAAAGCAGGTGTGATTGATTATGAAAAAATAGTACTTGAAACTATGCTTGCATTTAAAAGAGCAGGAGCTAAGCTTATCATAACTTATCATGCAAAAGAAATTGCAAAATTATTAAACAAGGAGTAAGATTGGATAGTCTAAGTAAAAAAAGTTCTCAAGATATCATTAATGAATTATCAAATTATTTGGGTATAGAAAAACACAATCAAACCATATTTCATCTAACTCATATAAACGAAAAAGAAAAAAAATTAAGCTTAAAAAATGGCCATGAATTAGCACCTGAACCATGGTTTATAGTAGATGAAAATGGCGAAGTTAAAACTATGTTTTCAGTAAAAACCCTAATTGAGTTTTTACAAAATGCCAAAGAGGTGCAAAAAGATAATTTTGAACTCAAATTAGAAAAGGCTATTTATCAACAAATTCCTATTGATTTTAACGATGTTTGGACAGTTGCTATGGATGAGATTAAACATCAAGTTGCTAAAGGCGTAAAAGAAGTAAATATTGATTTAGATCAACTAATTAGCAATATTCATACTAAACATCCTAATTTGTTTATTAATATGAAAGAAATGATGCAAAAGGTAAAACCAAATGAAAGATTATAAAAGCTTTGTTAAATACTCCAAAGCAGGCCCAAGATATACATCTTATCCTACTGCAGTGGAGTTTAACACTCAGTTTAAATATGAAGATTATATACAAATTTTAAAAGATCAAAAAGCACAATTGTCTTTGTATTTTCATTTGCCTTTTTGTAGAAGCGCTTGCTATTTTTGTGGTTGTAATGTAATATATACTGCTAAAGAAGAAAGCAAAGAAAGATATTTAAATTATCTTTTTAAAGAACTTGATCTTTTAGCAAATATCATCAACACCCAAAGAGAAGTAGCTCAAATGCATTTTGGTGGTGGTACACCTACATTCTTTTGCGCCAAACAATTACAAAGTTTGATTTTAAAAATTAAAAGCATTTTTCCAAATTTTACCCAAGATAGTGAAGTAAGCTGTGAGATTGATCCTAGATTTTTAAATGAAGAACAAGCCGATGTTTTGATCCAAAATGGTTTTAACCGTATTAGTTTTGGCGTGCAAGATTTTGATGAAAAAGTTCAAAAGGAAATTCATAGAATTCAACCTTTTGAATTAACCAAAAATGCAGTAGATATGGTAAGAAAAAAGGGAATTAACTCAGTAAATATGGACTTAATCTATGGTCTTCCTTATCAAAGCCTAGAAAGTTTTAAGCAAACTTTAGAAAAAGCATTACTAATCAATCCTGATCGTTTTGCTATTTTTAACTATGCACATGTACCTTGGCTTAAAAAAAATATGAGAAAATTTGATGAAAGCACATTACCAAGCCCTGATGTAAAACTTCAGATTTTAGAATACTGTGAAAAATTTTTAACTCAAAATGGTTATAAAATGATAGGAATGGATCATTTTGCAAAACCACAAGATGAACTTTTTAAAGCTTTAGAAAATGGTAGCTTGCATAGAAATTTCCAAGGCTATACTACAAAAGGCGGAACTGATTTAATTGGCATTGGCTTAACAAGTATAGGCGAAGGACAAAGACATTATATGCAAAATTTCAAAGACATGCCAAGTTATGAAAAAGCTATTGATGAAGGTAGATTACCTTGTGAAAAAGGTATTATGCTTGATGATGATGATGAATTAAGAAAAGCTGTTATTATGGAACTTATGAGTAATTTTGCACTTAATATAAAAAATATAGAAAATAAATTTAAGATTGATTTTTTTGAATATTTTAAACAAGATTTAAAAGAACTTGAAGAACTTGGCGAATTTGTCACTATAGATAAAAACCATATCAAGGTTAATGAAACAGGAGTACTTTTAATACGTAATATTGCTATGTGTTTTGATAAATATTTAAAACGCATTAGCGAAGACAAAAAAGTATTTTCTAAAACGGTTTAATATGCTAAATGTTAATGAAATTTCTAATGCTTGCGTAAAATGTGGCAAATGCATACCAGTTTGTACTATACACGAGATAAACCGCGATGAGAGCACTTCTCCTCGTGGTTTTTTGGATTTAATTAGTGCTTATAAAAATCAAGAACTAGAACTTGATAAAAATCTTAAAAAAACTTTCGAATCATGTTTTTTATGCACAAATTGCGTTGAAGTTTGTCCAAGTCATTTAAGAGTAGATAGTGCTATTGAAAAAGCACGCTTTGATATAGCTCAAAAATTTGGCATAGCATGGTATAAAAAGCTTGCTTTCTTTTTTTTAAGACACAGAAAGATTTTAGATATCTTAGCAAGATTAGGCTATGTTTTTCAAAGTTGTGCTTTTAGCTTGCAACATAAAAATTTAGGAATGAAAGCTAAATTTAGCCTACCATTAATCAAAAAAGACCGCTTATTACCTTCTTTAGCTAAGAAAAGTTTTTTAGCCTCTAATCCTGATTTTATAAACAATCAAGGCGAAAAAACTATAGGACTTTTTATAGGTTGTTTGTCTAATTATTCTTACACTAATACAGGTTTTGCTTTGCTTGAAATTTGTAAGCATCTTAAAATTAATGTAGATTTATTAAAAGATCAATCTTGTTGTGGTGCTCCTCATTATTTTACCGGAGATTTTAACAGCGTAGAAAAATTAGCTAAAAAAAATATCATTTATTTTGAGGAAAAATTAAAAACACTAGATTTTATCATTATCCCAGAAGCGACCTGCTCTGCGATGATTAATATAGATTATGAACATTTTTTCCATATGCAAAATGATGAAGAATGGGCAATAAGAGCTAAAAATATTTCCAGTAAAATACTACTTGCAACAAAATATTTTTATGAATACACTAATTTAGAAGAACTTTTAAAAACAAAGAAAAAAATAAACACAAAAATCGCATATCATGATCCTTGCCATGCAAGAAAAATGCAAGGGGTTTTTAAAGAACCAAGAGCTTTACTAAAGCAAAATTATGCTTTTAAAGAACTTATCAAGTCAAACGAGTGCTGTGGTTTTGGTGGAGTTAGCATACAAACTGATCATTATGAAAAAGCTTTGCAAGTTGGCATAAAAAAAGCTCAAAACATACAAAAAAGTAATGTAGAAATCATTAGCGCAGAGTGCTCAGCTTGTAGAATGCAAATTTCAAATGCATTAGAGTATGAAAAAATCTCCACACAATTCTTACACCCTTTAGAACTTATAGCTAAAACACTTCAAGATTGAAAACTAATCTTGATGTTTAATATCTTCAATGTTTGATCTATTTTTTTCTATTAAAATTCTATTTTGTTCTATGTTTTCACTATTTTTCTTGCATTCATTTTTTAAAATCTCTATATTTTTATGCAAAATCTTTATTTTTCTTTCATAACGATTAATCAGCAAAAACACTATAAATAAAAATAAAATTAAAATAGCCCAATTTAAAAATGCCATATTTATCCTTTCTTTAGATATATTAGTACTTTTTATTTTAAATTACAATTCTTTTTAAATTTGGAGAAAGTTTTACTAAAATTTCATAATTAATAGTATTAAAAAAGTTGGCCATAACATTTGCATCATTCATAACACAAATTACCTCACTATCATTCTCGCAAGAAAAGCTATCCATAGACATTTTTCCAAGTATTTTTTTACCATTAGGAAGAAAAAAATCTTTTTTACCATCATAACGCAAAAGCCCATCAGCATAACCTAAATCATAAGTTGCTATTTCGATATCTTCTTTTGCACTATACATTCCACCATAACCAACACTTTGACCTTTTTTTAACACTCTTTGGCTTAATTTTTCAGCCCATAAACTCAAAACCCTACGCAAGTCTTTATTAAAATGCGCATAACCAAACTGTACAAGCCCTACTCTACAATACTCATCATCTTCTAAAGTATTTGCTCTAAATAAAGCTTCAGAATTATGAGAATGAAATACTAAGTTCTTAGCCTCTTCTTGTAATAAATTATAAATTAACTTTTTAGCGTATTGAAATTTTTGTTTTTGCACAAAATAACTTGCATCTACTTCATCACTTCCTGCAAAATGCATCATCACTCCATGAAGTATCAAATTATTACTTTTTAACCCTTGCATCACTTCTTGAATTTCTTCAAGAAAAATTCCATTTCTATGCATGTTTGTATCTATGACTAAATGAATTTTTGTATTTTTTTTAAGCTTTTTTATGTCATTTTTTGCATTTAATGCATAAATAAATTTTTCACTTTCATTTCCATGTGGATGATGAGATAAAATTAAGATATTATCAAAAATATTTTCAAGCTCTTTTGCTTCGTCTTCATTTTTTACGGCTATAAAATTTATACCTTTTGCTCTAGCTATAGGAGCTAAAAATTTAGCTCCATGACCATAAGCATTATCTTTAAAAACACAAATTACTTTTTCATAACCTCCAGCCTTAGAGGCTATTAGGTCAAGATTATACTCATAAGCTAAGCGATCGATTTTTATATAAGCCATTATTGTTCAGCTAAAATTTGCATTTTATCTTCAACTAGCTTAACATAAAGAACTTTTTCTCCTTTGAATTTATAATTAGTACTACGATAATCTTCATAAAATCCTATTCTAAAAATCTTCTCATTTTTATCATTTGGATAAGGACTTATGCTAAGATCTGAAAATTTAATAGTTTTTTCTTCTTTTTTAGCAAAAATTCTTTGCTTGTTTTTTGCAAACTGCTCATATGAAAATTTATTTTTATGTTTGAATATTTTTTGATCATAAAAAGATAAGTATTTGTCAATGTCACTTTTTTGCCAACTATCTTTCCAAGCAAATAAATTTGCTAACAAAATAGCAACTTCTTCATGGTTTGTTCTTACTTTATTTTTTTCTTCTGTCATTGCATATGATTTTCTATCAGCGACTAATTTATTAAAATCTTCTAGCAAATCATTTTGCACAGCAATACAGCCTCTAGTTTTATAAGTATCTAAACGCGTTCCATCTAAAGGATATCCATGAATCCAAATTCCACCACCTGTTTTACCTAAAGTTTTATCTAAAACATTTGGATAAGTTGTTGCAAAAGCAAATGGTCCATAATATGGATCACCAGGATAAAATTTCTTTCCAAGCTCATAAAAGCCTATAGGAGTTTTTAAATCTCCTTCTATTTCTTTATCTCCAGCCAAACCAGTTAAAACATCTTTTTGAATAAATTTCTTTTCTACTTTTCCATCATTATAATGATAAACTCTAATGATTTTATCGCTTTTATTAGTCAATACAATAGCTACATTTTCTTCATAGTAACCAAGGCTAACATTTTTATCTTTTATCTCATCAAGCCAAAAATCTTCCTTGCTTAATTCTTGCTCTAACACCTTTTCAACTGCATCAATACCTTGATTTAAATAAATTTTTGCAAGTTCACTTGCATTTACAAATACAACCAGACTAAATAATACTAATATAGTTTTAAACAATTTATACCTTTCTATTAAAATTTAAAACAACAAAGAGATAATTATAATATTTTTACAATAAATATATTTTTAATTTTTTCCGTGTATAATGTTTATGATTGACTAAAAAATATAAAGGAATGATAATGAAAAAATTACTTAGTTTAGCTATATTAAGCACCTTTGCTATTGCAAATGAAATCACTATAAATGATCCTTATGTTAGACAAACTCCGCCAAATTCTAAAACAACAGCAATTTTTTTGGAACTTAAAAATAATTCTGATAAAGATATAAAACTAATAAAAGCTCAAAGCTCATTAAGTGATACAACTGAAATTCACGATCATATCATGGAAAATGGTAAAAAAATGATGGTGCAAATCCCTCAAATTACTATAAAAGCTAATTCAAGTGCTGAACTTAAGCCAGGTGGCATGCATATTATGATACTAAATCTTAAAGAGAATATCACACCTCAAACCAAAGCTAATTTAACACTTTATTTTGATGATAATAGCACAATTGAACTAAAAGATATCAAGTCAAGAAGTATTAAAAAATAATGAAAAATCTACTTATCTTTGCCCTAGCTATAATCTTTGCTATATGCGGGGCTTATTTTTATACTAATTCAACAAATTCTGGGAAAAAAAGAGAGTTAATCACCACTCTAACGCCTTTAGCATGCGATCTAAACACTCAAGAGTGTGAGTATAATTTTAAAGATAAAAAAATCTTGATAAATTTAAATCCAAAGCCTATAGTTACACTAAATGAACTTGATTTAAATATCACTAATTTAGGTGAGTTTAAAAAACTAAACGCTAGAGTTTATGGGCTTAATATGTATATGGGAGATATTGTTCCACAATTTAAAAAAATCAACAACACTTATCATGCTAAATTAGTTTTAAGTTCTTGTACACTAGATGTGATGCGTTTTAGAATAGAACTTTTTGATGATGAAACTCCACTAGATTTTTATTTTGACTTTGATGTAAAAAGGTAAAGCATGAAAAAAATAAATATTTTTTTATTAATTGTGGTAATTTTTGGGGTGTTTTTTATATCAGTGCAATATTTTGAAAATAACAAATACAATTTTCACTTAAATTCTGAAAAAGGCATACTTAGTTTAAAAGATTTTATCGGTAAAAAATTGATTGTATATTTTGGTTATACATATTGTCCTGATGTTTGCCCTAGTGAACTTGCCTTAATTGCTAATGTTTTAGAAAAAATGCCAAATAAAGAAAAAGCTCATGTGGTGTTTATCTCACTAGATCCAGCAAGAGATAGCAATCTAACTCAAACTAGTCAATGGGTAAAATATTTTTATCCAAATTCTACTGCTTTAGTTGCTAAAGATGAAAAAGAATTAGAAAAAGTTACTAAAAATTATGGTGTGGTATATGAAAAAATCAATCTTAAAGATTCTGCTATGGGATATTCTATAGCGCATAGTGGTGAATTTTATCTGATCGATGAAAAGGGAAAATTTATTAAAACCATAAAAGATATTAGTTATGAAAGCTTTTTTAACGAAATTCAAAAATTCTTAAACGAATAAATTTTTACAATTTATTCGTTTCTTAAAGTATCTAAAATATCTACTTGAGTTGCTTTTTTGGCAGGATAATAAGAAGATAAACTTACAATTACAATAGCTCCAAAAAGTGTAATACAAAAATCAACTAAAGAAAGCTCTAAAGGCAATTTACTCATACCATAAACATCACTTGGTAAAGAAATGATGTCAAAATTTCCAAGCACCCACAAAGCAATAGCTGCAAGAATCACACCTGCTATAATACCACTTCCACCTATTAAAAAACCTAAAGAAAAAAAGGTTTTTTTAATCTCTAGCTTACTAGCTCCTAAGGAAAGCAATAAAGCTATTTCGCTACGTCTATTCATCACTATCATCAATAAAGAGCTTACTATGTTTAAACTTGCAACTAAAATAATCAACATTAATACTATAAACAAAGCCCTTTTTTCTAAAGCAAGAGCTGCAAAGAAATTCCCATTTTGTTCCCACCAACCGATGCTAGCATATCTTGCACCCAAAAAAGCATCAATTTGTTTAATATCTTCAAAGGGTTTATTTGAATACACATGCACTCCATCATAACTTCCTTGGGGATATGATAAAATTTTAGATAAGGCTTTAGCATCTGTATACATATAAGCTTTATCATAGGCTAATAACCCTGAAGAAAAATCAGCCTTAATATCAAATCTTTTAACCTGCGGGATAAGCGAAAGTCCACTAGCATTAAGATTGGAAAAAATTAGAGTTATTTTTTCATTATAATCTAGTCCAAATTCATCTTTTAAACCCTTACCAATTAAAATATCAAAATTATCTAATTTTTTATCTCCTAAAGCTTGAGCTACTACTTCATTGATCTTTTTTTCATCTTCAAAATTAACCCCAAAAAGCATACCGCCTTCTAATTTTAAATCATTTCTTGCTATGACTTGAGTAGCAATATAAGGACTAAATAATAAATTTGGAAATTTAGCTCTTAATTCTTGCAATAATTTATCATCCACACTTGCTCCAAAACGTGGCAATATAGTGATAGGATAATTCATAGTAAAAAGTTTTCTTTCAAATTCCTTATCAAAGCCATTCATAATAGCCATTGCAACTAAAAGCACGCAAAGCCCTATACTCACACCTAAAAAGGCTAAAATTTTTGAAAGCATGATAAAGGGTTGATCTTTATCAAAACGCAAATATTTAAATAATAAATAACAAGGGATACTTTTTTGCATTTTATACTCTTAATATTTTTTTAAGTATTTTAACTTGATTTTTATAAAAGCTAGCTTTGTATTTATTTAAGATAATATACAAAAGCACTATTATCATGAAATTCAACTATAAATCTTAAAGGTAAAATTCTTACATAAGTTTCACTTTGAGCGCTTGCTTGTTCACTTTTTACAAAATCTTTTACATCTATTTTTGCATTAAAAAAGCAATCAATTAAATCATTTTTGTGAGCATTTAAAAAATTAAATTTATCTAATTTTGTCATTTTCTCTTCATCTACCATGCCAAAATCATTGCGCACTAAAGACTTCAAGTCACTTGATGTATAAACTAACTCACAAGCATATTCTAAATTCTTTTTTTTGCTCTTGGTCATAGCCATAGAAATAGTTTCATTTTGATGAAAAAGGATTAAATTTTTATTAGAGAGTTCTGCCCAAAATATAAATTCATCTTGGGCAGTAGCATTAAAAATTATAAGGATTAATAAGCAAACAATTCTTTCCACTTGTCAGCATCGATTTTAAGTTCTACATTTACTCTATAAAGACCATCTTTAAAGTCTTGATCAACTACACTTGCATTTTTAATCAAACCATTTACTTGTGCTGTAATAGTTGAACTTTTAAGCATTGCATCTTTTACTGTATCTTTACCATTAACTCTTACACCATATAACTTACTAGCTAATTGTCTATAAGCATCAGTGATTGCTGCTCTTTTAGCTAAGGCCAAAGCTTGACCAACAGAAACTGTATTTAAAGGAGCAATACCCTCACCCACTGCTGTAAAAGTTAAATCATTGTCTGTGCTTGTATCATTTGCAAGCATTTTTTCTTCTCTAATGATATTACGCACATCATCTTTGTCTACTTTTTGAACTACAACATCAGAACTTGCAGCTTGAGTAGCTTGAGCTTGAGCAGGTTTCGTACCTCTTTGATCTAGTGCACACGCACTAAAACCTAAAGCCAAACAAAACATAAAAATAACTTTTTTCATTTTTACACCTTCAATTTATTTGATATTATTTAAGATAGCAAAAAGCATTCCAGAATTTTACTATTCTAAATTTAAATCCATATTAGTTTCAGCATCTAATTCCTCATCTTCTTCTTTAGGGCATTTAGCAATGCTTACAACCTCATCATTTTCAACATTAACAACAATCACACCACTTGTGTTTCTACCTGCTTTTCTAATACTTTGCATATCAACGCGTATCATCTTACCACTGCTTGTTAATGCCATTAAATCCATACTTTCATCGACTATAACTATTCCGATTAAATCTTTTGTTTTAGCAGTAAGTTTCATGCATATTACACCCTTACCACCTCTACTTTGAAGTCTATATTCACCTGCATCAGTACGCTTACCTATACCTTTTGCGCTTACGCTTAAGATTTCTTGCGCGTCATTTTCTATAACAACAGCACCCACAACTTCATCATCTTTTTCTTTAAATTTAATCGCAGTCACCCCTCTACTTACGCGGCCAATCTCTCTAACTTTAGCAAGTGGGAATTTAATACACATACCTTTTTTAGTAACTGCAAAAAGCATTTTACCACTAACAATTTCAAACTCTTCGCTATTTTCATTTGTTTCAATTTCCAGATTATCTTCTGCTTCTAAGTTTTCGTCTGTATTTATATTTACAATTTCATTTTCATCCCTTGCTACGATAATTGCAGTAACAAGTTCATCATTTTCATCTAGATTAATCGCTTTTACACCCACGCTTCTAATGTTTTGATATTCACTTAAATTTGTGCGTTTTACGATACCATTTTTAGTAAAGAAACACAATGATTTACTTTCATCAAAATCAGTGGTTGGAATAATTGCCATGATTTTTTCATCTGCTTGTAGATTAATGAGATTAACCACAGCTTTGCCTTTAGCAGTTCTACTTCCTTCAGGAATTTTATAAACCTTAAGCCAATAAAGCTGTCCACGATCAGTAACAAACATCAAAGTATCATGTGTATTTGCCGTAAAGAAACTTTCTATAAAATCATCATCATAAGTTGTAACCGCGACCTTACCTTTACCACCGCGTTTTTGTTTTTCATATTGCTTACTTGGAACACGCTTAATATAGCCACGATGAGTGATAGTAACTACCATATTTTCATTTGGTATTAAATCTTCTATATCAATATCATCATAGTCATCTTCAATTTGAGTAATTCTTGGTACATCAAATTTTGTTCTGATTTCTTTTAACTCATCTTTGATTAAATTTTCAAGCAAAGTTTCGCTTTTTAAAATTTGATCAAGCCTTTCAATTTCTGCTAATAATTCTCTTAATTCATTATCAATTTTTTCTCTCTCAAGACCTGTTAAACGGCCTAATTTCATATCTAAAATAGCATTAGATTGAAGCTCGCTTAGACCAAATTTTTGCATTAATAAATTTTTAGCCGTTGGATTATCAGGAGAGTTTTTAATCAAAGCTATCACTTCATCAATATTATCTAGTGCTATTTTTAAACCTTCTAAAATATGCGCTCTAGCTCTAGCTTTTTGCAGCTCATAAATAGTTCTTCTAATAATTACAGTTTTTCTATGATTTAAGAATAAATTTAAAAGTTCAATTAAAGAAAAAACTTTTGGTTCTTTATTATGTATAGCAAGCATAATTACACCAAAAGTGCTTTCCATAGTGGTAGATTTAAAAAGATTATTTAACACAATCTCGCTCATAGCATCGCGTTTTAGCTCAATTACTACGCGAATTCCTTCTCTATCACTCTCATCTCTAACTTCAGCAATACCTTCGATTTGTTTTTCTTTAGCAAGTTCAGCAATTTGCTCTATCAATCTTGCTTTATTAGTTTGATAAGGAAGTTCATCTATTACAATAATATCTTTATTAGCTCTTTTTTCAATATGGGTTTTTGCTCTTACTTTTACCCTACCACGACCTGTGCGGTAAGCTTCTATAATACCCTTTTTACCAAAGATAATACCACCGGTTGGAAAATCAGGGCCTTTGATAAATTGCATTATTTCTTCTAAGCTTGCATTTTTATTATCAATTAAATAAAGCAAACCATCAATAAGCTCATTTAAGCTATGCGGAGGAATATTAGTAGCCATACCTACTGCAATACCACTTGAACCATTAAGTAATAAATTTGGCACCCTAGCAGGTAAAACATCAGGCTCACTCATAGAATCATCATAATTTGGTATAAAATCAACTGTATCTTTTTCTATATCACGCAAAAGTTCTTCAGCTAAAATCGTCATCCTAGCTTCAGTATAACGCATTGCAGCAGCACCATCACCGTCAATAGAACCAAAGTTTCCTTGCCCATCTACGCTTGGATAACGCATAGAAAAATCTTGTGCCATTCTTACTAAAGCATCATATACAGCTGTATCACCATGTGGATGGTATTTACCGATAACATCACCCACTATACGCGCTGATTTTTTGTATGCACTACGACTTCCAACACCTAAATCATTCATAGCATATAAAATTCTTCTATGAACAGGTTTAAGCCCATCTCTAGCATCAGGTAAAGCACGGCCTATAATAACACTCATAGAATAATCTAAATAACTACTCTTTATAGAACTTTCTATATCTATATTTTCAATATCTGAATCTTTAGTAAAAATATTTTCCATAAAAATCCTTAAAATTAATCTTTATATTTTAGCAGATTATTCTTTTGCATTAGCTAAAACTAAAGCAAAAAGTACTTCGATATTATTTTTTTCTAAAAGCTCTCTTGCTTCAAGCAAACTTAATCCCGTAGTTACAACATCATCTACTAAAATCACAGGATATTTTGGACGCTTTAAAAGCTTATAAGATCTTTTATTATCTTTACGAAATTGCAAACTTTTTCCACTATATTTAAATTCTGAATTAGCTTGCAAAGCATGATACATAGGTTTTATAAATTGAGTTTTTAAATGTTTGGTTAAAATAGCAGTATGAGAGTAGTTTTTGTATGTTTTATCATCCAAGGCTATGGCATTAATTTCACAAGAGGGTTGAAAAAAATCTTTAAATTTAGCAAAACTTAGTTTTGCAAGCGCATTTAAAACAAAATATCCTTGAAATTTGTGTTTAAAATAAATTAGATGTTTAATTTGTTCATATTGATAAAAATAATAAACCTTAAAACCTTTATCAAGTTCTCTTATACCTAAAGAATATTCTAAAAGCTCTTCCTTGCAAGCTGGACAAAAGCTCGCAAAGGAAAATCCATGGCAACTAAAACACCTCACAAAGAGCTGATAATATCTGCAGATTTATTAGCTACTTGTTTTATAAGAAGCTGAGTGAAGAAAGGCAGATCTTTAATATTATAAAAACCTTTAACTTCTTGTTTAGTTTTAATGTTAATAGTTTTATTAGTGTTAATATCTTTTAATGTTAGCTGACTAGCAATAATTGAAAATAAAGAATTAGAATCAAATTTAGAATAAAAATCATTAAAACTCAAATCTACTCTTAAAACATAAGGAGAATCTTGTGTATTTTCAACCACTACTATACCTCTATTTTCTAATTCTTCTTTTAAAAACACATAAAAATAGTAGTTAAAATTTTCATTAATATAATAATTATTTCCATTAGAAGAAGAATATTTCAAATTCTCATTTAAATCATACACTCTATGAATATAAACTTTTTTCAAAGAAGCACTTTTATCAATTGTTCTTTTATTTGTACAATACTTAAGTCCTACATCACTAATATACACAAGACCTTTAATTTTTGCTTCATATGCTTTAGAATCAGAAGGATTATAACACTGTGCTTGGATTTTTATAACTTCATTAACCTTAGCTACACCTTGATTTTTAGGGTTTACAGCACAAGCGCCAAAAAACAAAGCTAAAATACATACGAACATTTTTTTAAACATTATCTTTCCTTAAAAGCAATCATCTTTTTGATTAAGATGATTTTTAATCAGCAAAAATTATACCAAAAACAAATGAATTTTACTAAAAATTACTTTTTTTCACACAAAAATAATTTTGTAAAAAAAAATTATATAAAAATTAATATTTAAAAGAAAATTCATTTAGAATATGTTACAAAACTACAATATTTTAAAGGAGTTGTTAAATGAGTTCAAACACAAAAACACTTATAGTTATTGCTGATTTAGTGTTATTTATCGCTTTGCTTTATTTCTCCCCTTTTGGCGAAACTAAGGTAAACCAAGGATTATCCCTGTTGATCTTTATCGCTATATTGTGGCTTAGCGAAGCTTTGCATGTTACTATTACAGCTATTTTAGTACCTGTTTTAGCAGCCATCTTAGGATTATTACCTACTGCTAAGGCTTTAACAGGCTTTGCTGATTCTAATATCTTTTTATTTTTTGGTGGTTTTGCTCTAGCAGCAGCCATGCATCATCAAAAACTAGATAAGCTAATTGCGCATAAAATTTTAACCCTGGCAAAAGGACATTTAGGTTTATCAAGTTTATATATTTTTATCACTACTGCATTTTTATCTATGTGGATGAGCAATACTGCAACCGCAGCTATGATGCTTCCGCTTGCTATAGGTATGTTAGCTTCACTTGATCCACAAAAAGATAGAAATACTTATGTTTTCATTCTTTTAGGTATAGCTTTTAGTGCAAGTATAGGTGGTATAGGCACTATAGTGGGAACTCCGCCAAATGCTATTGTTGCTACTCAATTACACATTAGTTTTGCACAGTGGTTAAAATATGGTATTCCTATTGTTTTAATCTTTTTACCTGCAATGATTTTGATTTTGTATTTTATGTTTAAACCAAGGTTTAATCTACAAGTTGATTTACACACTGAAAATATAGAACTTACAAGACCTAGAATCATCACTTTAATAATCTTTTTAGTGGTTGCGCTATCTTGGATTTTTAGTGGCAATATAGGTCCTATCATCACAAGTATTTTTGGACATAAAATAGCAAATCTTGATGCAATTATTGCCTTGCTTGCAGCTGTTTTAGTATGTGCATTTAAAGTAATTGATTGGAAAAATGTACAAAAAAATACTGATTGGGGCGTGTTAATGCTCTTTGGTGGAGGTATTACTCTAAGTGTAGTGTTAAAGGATTCAGGTGCTAGCAAGGTTATGGCTGATACCATTATTTCATTTATAGAAAATGGACATTTATTTGTTATAGGCTTAATCATAGCATTTTTTATAGTATTTTTAACAGAATTTACCTCAAATACTGCTTCAGCAGCCTTGCTTGTGCCTTTGTTTATCTCTATAGCAGATACTTTAGGTGTTCCTGCTTTAGGACTTGCTTTAATTATTGCTATTGGCGCTTCTTGTGCTTTCATGCTACCAGTTGCTACACCACCAAATGCTATAGTTTTTGGTACTGGCCATATCAAACAACAAGAAATGGTAAGAGTAGGAATTATACTAAATATATTCTGTTCAATTAGCCTTGCAATAATTGCATATTTCTTCTGGTTATAATCTTTTAGTCCTTTTGGACTAAAAGATCTTTACATCTTAAAATATATTTTTTACATTTTCACTTTTATACAAAGCTTCTCTTATACACACACCTGCTAAATTTAAATCTTTTAAGTGGTTTATAGTTTGAGTATTTATGCCACCTATGGCATAAATGGGTATTTTTGAAACTTCTAACAAATCTTTTAAATTTTTTATACCTTTTGGAGCTAAATCAGCCTTACAAGAACTTTTAAATACATGCCCAAAAAAAGCATGATTTACTTTAAGTTTATAAGCTAAATCCAATTCTTCTTTAGAATGGATGGAAGTACCCAAAAGCTCAAATTTTTTATAGCTTTGTAGGTAATTTTGTAAAACAAATAAAGGAGCATGAAAAAATTGATGATTTAATTTTAAACAAACTTCATAATGATAATGCAAAAAGCAAATCTTTTGAGTTTTATTAAAAATTTTTAATACTTCTTTGGCTAATTTAGCGTATTCTAACTCATCTAAATGTTTTTCTCTAAGCACTAAAGCATCAATACTACTTTGGCTTAGTTTTTCAATAAAATTTAAAAAATCTCCTTGGGTATTTTGACTATCGCTAATAGCAATGATTTTTTTATCCCACATAAATACTATCGCTCATTATAGCTTGCAAATTTGCATTTTTTAACATAGATAAAACCTCATTAACACTACGCATATCACTAATTTGAAACTGATCATCGCCTTTTTTATCACCTTGATGCTCACCCACTCCCACGCTCACACCTGCACTCATTTTAGTAGCTCCAAGTTTAATAACTCCGTCTCTAAATCCTGCTCTTTCACGCGTAGAAATCGTAATACCTGCAAAAGGTAAAAACAATCTATAAGCACATAAAACTTGCAAAAGTCTTGTTTCGCTTACATCTTTTGGATGAATTTTTTTATTATTAATAATAGGTCTTAATCTAGGGATAGACAAAGCTATTTCAGCATGAGGGTATTTTTGCTGTAAAAAATACGCATGCAATGCCGTAGCAAAAGCATCTTTTCTAAAATCATCTATACCAAGTAAAGCTCCAAAAGCAACCCCTCTCATACCCGCTTTTAACGCTCGTTCTTGCGCATGAAAACGATACTCAAATACACTTTTTTCACCTTCAATATGAATTTTAGAATAAGTTTTTTGATTGTAAGTTTCTTGATAAACACTTACATATTCGCAACCCTTCTCATGAAGCAATGCATACTCATCTACATTCATAGAATAAACTTCAATCCCAACGACCTTAAAATACTCTTTTGCTATCTCACAAGCTTTGGCAAGATATTCTACGCTAGCATACTCCCTGCCCTCACCCGTTAAGAGTAAAATTTCTTCCAAACCACTTTTTTTAATCTCTTGCATTTCTTTGTGAATTTCAGCCTCATTTAGCTTAGCTCTTTTAATGTTATTTCCTTTTTGAAACCCACAATAAGTGCATTTGCTATTGCAAAAATTAGAAAGATATAAAGGTGTAAAAAGCAAAATGGAATTTCCAAAATATTTTTGAGTAATCTTGCTTGATTTTTGCGCCAAATCTTCTATAAAATCTTCCGCTGTGCTTGAAAGCAAGGCTTTTAAATCTTCTAAGTTAAGATAATCTTTAGCTAAAGCTTGTTTTACATCAAAAGCGCTAAATTTACTTTCATCAAAATTTTCAACTTCTTTTAAAACCTTAGTTAAAATTTCACTTTCAATACTTTGCATATGAGGATATTTTTGCATTTTAATCTCTTAAAAAACCACTCAAAGGCGAGCTTGCACTTGGCATGCTTTCATTTGCTATGCCTGCTAAATACGCATTATATCCTGCATCTATAGCTAAAGCAAAAGCCTTTGCCATTTTTGCTACATCTTTAGCTTGAGCTATGGCAGTATTTACCATCACTGCACTTACTCCCATTTGCATGGCTTCGCAAGCTTGTGCGGGATTTCCTATGCCTGCATCAACTATAATAGGCAAGCTAATTTCGTTAAGCAAAATTTGTATAAATTCTTTAGTTTTTAAGCCTTTATTGCTTCCTATAGGTGCTCCAAGAGGCATTATAGCAGCAGCTCCCACACTAGCCATAGCACGTGCTGCATATAAATCAGGATACATATAAACTAAAGGTGTAAAACCCTCATTTGCTAAAAGTTCCACTGCTTTTATACTTTCATAATTATCCGGTAATAAATATTTACTATCGCTAATTACTTCAACCTTAATCATATCTCCACAACCAAGCTCTCTTGCAAGTCTTGCTATACGCAATGCCTCATTGGCATTTCTTGCACCTGAAGTATTTGGTAAAAGCTTAATATGCTTTGGGATAAAATCAAGTATATTTTCTATGCCTTTATCATTTACCCTACGCAAAGCTAAGGTGATAATCTCAACTTTTGCTTCTTCAATAGCTGATCTTATAAGCTCAAAAGAAAATTTCCCAGAACCTAAAATAAACCTAGAATTAAACTCATATTTTCCTATTTTTAATTTTTCCATTACTCGCTCACTAAAAGTTCTAAAACTAAATTTGCTTGATGTCCTGCACAAATATTTACACGCGGTGCCATAAGTCCATTGCCTACTTTTGCCTCGTTTTTTAAATCACCACAAACATAAAAGTTTTTTGCGATTTTTCTTGTTTGTATGCTATTACTATCTCCATATCCTGCTAAGCCAGAAGCACAAATTAATGTTTTTTGAGGATAGTGTTGGTGAAAATTTTGCGCTAAAAGAGCTTTATATTTTGCACTATCAAAGGCTTCACAAACTAAATCATCATTTGTAAAAAGTTCGGCTATATTTTCTTTTTCTATTTTTAAAACTTGTGCAAATACTTCTATAAAAGGATTAATTTTAGCGATTTGATCTTTTAAAGCTTCAGCCTTAAATTTACCCAAATCTTCCACCATATAAGCTTGGCGGTTAAGATTGCTTGGCTCCACCACATCAAAATCAATCAAATGAAGCCTACCAACCCCACTTCTTGCTAAATTTATAGCTATATGCGAGCCAAGCCCACCAAGCCCACACACTGCCACACTTGCCTTTTTAAGTTTATCATGAAGTTTTGGAGTATGTCTTGCCCTCATCATCGCATCAAGAGCTTCATATGGGGGTAAAGTATTTTTTTCTATACAAAAAAGCTCATCATTTTCTTTTAGTTCCAAACTTTCTTTTGTCGCAAAACCATTGACTATCCATACATCATTTTCATTTTTACTCACATTTTGAAAAAATTCCAAAGTGTTTTTAAAATGTGTGTCTATCATACTACCATTAAATTTAATTTTCATCAACCACCACCTACAAAAGTAACAATCTCTACTTTATCATTTTCTTTTAAAATTAAATTTTCAAATTTATCCCTTGGGATAATTTCTCCGTTTAATTCTAAGGCGATAAATTCTATTTTTAATTGCTTTTCTTTAACATAATCCATAAATCTAAGCTCTTTTAACTCAAGCTTTTGTCCATTGATAATCATTTAAAACCTTTATTTATTTTACTTAAAATACTTACTCGCTTGCATTATTATAATTAAATCTTAAAATAATAGCTTCTTTTACCTCTCCAATATCAATAGCATCTTCTAAATTATAACCAAGTCTCAAAAGTAAAATTTCCAAATCTTTTTTAAATTTTATTTTTGTAGGTTTATTATGATAGGTTTCATTTCTAGCTTTTCTTATTTGACTTAGTTTTGTCTTAAGATGTTCTTTGGCGCCAAAACTTGGTAAGACTTGATTTTTATATATTTTTTTATCTTTAAATATATAAGCAAATTCACTCCAATGATCTATCAATATCTCTTCTAAATCAATCAAACAAAAATCATCAAAAATTTGCCAAGTGCTATTATATTCATCTATTTTTTGACATCTCTTTTTAACTTTTTTTAAAAGATTTTTCAAAGCAGGATTAAAAACTTCTTCACCAGTTTTAAACCAATCATCATCTAACTTATTATACAAATTTGCTATTTTTACTGCTAAAATACTTCTTAGAGCATTTTCATAACATTGTAAAAGTAAAAAATTTGCTTGATGATTTTTGCGTCTTTTGGAATAAATTTTCATAATTAGTTCAAACAAATCTTCGCATTTTTGATTTTTTTCTAAAATCTTTTGTGCTTCTTTGCAAGCTCCCCACAAATATCCAAAATGCAAAACATTGATCCCTTTTATCATTCTAAATTTAAAATTGATAAATAGCTTTTCTATTTTTTCATAGCTACTTACATCAAGCTCAAAAGACATTTTACTTCCTATTAATTCCATTTTAAAAAATTAATGATATAATTTTAGAAGTTTAGAGGGCTAACTTGCCGGTAGCTGCAAGGTACTCTTAAATGAGAGGCTACTCTAAATTCCTATTACATCCATGTTTTTTCCTAATTAAAATTCTCTAATAAATCTTTAAAAACTAAATACAATTTTTCAAGCTCTTCTATACTCACCCTCTCATCAATAGCATGAATTCTATCATTACATACGCCAAATTCTACTACTTTCACACCAAACTCAGCAAAATATCTTGCATCGCTTGTGCCACCTTTGGTGTTAAGTTCTGGCACTACTTGAGTGATTTTTTGTACACTCTCATTTAGCTTTTGTACGATTTTAGAATCACTTTGTGTTAAAAAAGGTTTTGAACTTTGATTCAAACACAACTCATAATCAAGTCCTTCGCAAATCTTTTCTACATAAGCTTTTACATCTTCTAAGCTAGTTTGTGGAGAATTTCTTACATTAAACATCAGTTTTAAATCATTTGGAGTTACATTGCACACTTCCATACCACCGCGTATATCAGTAATAACAATTTTAGATGGTGCAAATACCTCATCACCTGGATCAAGATCAAATCCTACTAAAAATTTCAAAGCAGAAGCAAAATTATGCACAGGATTTATACATTTTTGCGGGTATGCTACATGACCTTGTTTACCTTTGATAAGTAATTTTGCATTAATAGAACCACGACGCCCTATTTTAATACTATCTCCAAATTTTTTATCACAAGTTGGCTCAGCAACCACAGCAAAATCAGGTAGCATATCTTTTTCTTGCATAAATTTAAGCACTTCAAGCGTGCCAAATTTAGCCTCACCTTCTTCATCGCTTGTTAAAATCAGTGAAATTCTTCCTTTGAAATTTTCTGCCTCCTTAACCGCACACATAAAAGCAGCCACGCCACTTTTCATATCTTGTGCGCCTCTTGCATAAATAAACCCATCTTTTTCTAAAGGCTCAAAAGGATCACTACTCCAACCCTCTCCTGCAGGTACTACATCTACATGTCCGCCAAAAGCCAAATGCTCGCCATCATCACTAAATTTTTTAGTCAGCAAAAGATTTTTCACACCTTCTTTTTCTATAAAAAAAGCTTCAAAATCACTTAACTCCACTGCGATATAATTTAATGCTCCATCATCATCTGGAGTGATGGATTTAAATTTACTTAATTCTTTAAAAATTTCAACTACTTGCATGTTTTATCCTATAAAAGCTTTATACAGCATAGAAAGAGCAAAATACTCTAAAATAAATGCTGAAAAAAGATTGATATAAAATATATGTTTGTTTCTTACAAGGGCTTTGAATTTAGACACAAAAAACGATAAAGTAAAAATCCAAAATACAATAAAACCCACCAAACCAAAAAGCAAGGCAAAAGAGTTTTTACTCTGCACGCTAAGTCCTGCTACACTCACCCAAAAACCTATAACATAAGGATTTGTAACATTTAAAAAAAATCCTTTACTAAAACCTTTTAAAGGATGAGTTTTATTTACCTTGTTAAGATCGACTTTTCTTGTTTTTCTTAGCATTAAAAATACCATAAAACTCAAAAAGAAAAAGCCAAAAACCGCTAGTATTTTATAAAAAAATTCATTATTTGCAAAGCTTAAAAGCCCAAGATTAATCAAAATCAAAAAAAGTATATCAGCACTTAAAGCACCAAGCCCAACGCAAAAAGCATTTTTAAAAGAAGACAAAGCAGTATTTAAGATCAAAATATTTACAGGCCCAAAAGGCACAGACACACCCATGCCTAAAACTATGCCTTGTAAGATTACTTCTAACATTTTTCTTCCAAGAAATTTTCTATATCAGTTTTGATTTTATCAATGGCTGTGCAAACATCTTCTATATAAACTTTTGTGAAATTACTTTCTAAATATTTATCCTCATCAAGATTGTTTAATATGCTTTGCTTACATGCTCTTGCATACTCTCCCACGGGTAAAACCTGCCCACTTGTGCCTATACATACAAATAAATCACAATTTTGTAATTTTTCATATAAAATTTTATAATTTGGTGCCATTTCTTCAAACATCACGATATTATGTCTTACACTTTTGCTTTGACATTTAGGACAAATTTTATCATCACTACTTTCATAACCTATGTTAAAAATATTTTCACACTCTAAACACCTAAGCTCAGGTAAAAAGCCATGCAAATACACCACTTCTTCACAGCCTGCTCGCTCTAATAAATCATCTACATTTTGTGTTAAAACGCTAATTTGTTTTGGAAATTTTTGTTTTAATAAAGCGATGATTTCATGTGCGTGATTTGGCTTAACACTAGCTAGTTCTTTTCTTCTTTTATTATAAAATTCTAAAACTTTTTTAGGATTTTTTCTAAAGCCAGTTGCAGAGCAAACTTCCATCACATCATGCTCTTCCCAAAGTCCACCACTAGCTCTAAAAGTCTTTATACCACTTGGAGCACTAAGTCCTGCTCCGCTTAATATCATTATATTTTTCATTGTTAAACCTCATTATTGTTTTAAAGGTTTTACTATAATTTTACTTAAAGCTTAACCACCTTAGCGCCAAAACCACCTTGATTAATCGGAGCATCATTAAAGCTTTTTACACTTTTGTGAGCTTTTAAAAACTCTTTTACCGCAAAAGCTAATTTTCCTGTGCCTATACCATGATAAACTATCACCTCATCAAAACCTACTATCAAAGCATCAGAGATAAATTTATCTAATCTTTCAAGCGCTTCATCACTTCTTAAGCCGTGCAAATCTAAAGTCATATTTAAAGCACTTGGGCGGGTTATATTGACACTTGATTTTACCTTTTGTGTTGGGGTTTGATTGCTTTTTTTAAGAAGCTTTAAAGGTACACGCAAACTTAAACCATCGCTTTGAATCATCGCGTCATTTTTTGAAATTGCAGTGATTTTACCTTTGATTTTTTCATATTTTACAAAATCCCCAACTCTAAGTTCTTCATTTTGCTCCATACTTGGTAAAACAATGCTTTTTTTAAGTTCATTGGCTTTGTTTAAACTTCTTTGTTTTTCTTTGATATCTTTTAGATTTATTGTTTTTTTAGCTTCTTCTATGGCTTTGTGATATTTAAACTCTAAATTAGAAACAAGCTTTTTAAATTCTTGCTCATTTTTTTCTTTTTGATCTTTGAGTGAAAATAAAATTTCATCTACTTTGGCTTCTTTTTTCTCAAGTTCTTCATTTTTTTTGCGTAAAGAAAGTTCAAGATTGATATTTTTACTTACCATTTCTTCTAAATTTTCTTTATCTTCTCCATAAAGCTTTTTAGCATTTTGCACTAAATTTGCACTTATGCCATATCTTAAAGCCGTTTCAAATGCATAAGATTTACCTATAGTACCTTTTAAAAACTCATATTTTGGGCGTGATAATTCCTCATCATACAAAGCAGCGATGAGTTCAACTTGTGAATTTTTAGCTAAAAGCATAGCAAGGCGTTTGTGGTGGGTTGTAATGATGATTTTATTATCTTGTTCTAAAAGCTTAGAAATAAGCTCAGTATATAAACACGCAGCTTCCTCAAAATCTGTCCCAAGCTCTATCTCATCAACCCCTAATAAAACATTTTTCTTACCCAAAAGCTTAGAAAAATGCAACATTCTTCCTGCAAAAGTAGAAATATCATTTTTTACATTTTGCGGATCTTCTAAAATCGCATCAAATTCTTTGAAATTTCCTATTTGGCTTTTTTGTGCATTAATTCTCATAGGAAGTAAATGCTTTGCAAGTAAAGCTGCACTTAAAATTCCTTTTAAAAGCATAGACTTACCACCTGCATTTACACCCGTGATGATTAAAACTTTTTTATTAAATTCTATATTAACACTTTTTGCATTTTTTAAAGCTGGATGTGCGAAGTTATATAAGCTTAAATTATTAGAACTATCAGCTAAAACAAACTCATAATCATGCTTTTTAGCCATCAAAACTCTAGCGCTATAATGATCAAATAAATCAAAAGCATTATTGATAAATTTCAAAAACATCAAATTTTTATAAAAAATTAAGCTGATTTTTTTAGCATACTCATAAAAAATTTCTTCTTTAGCATCTTTGATTTCATCTATTTGACTTTGGATTTTTTCTACACTCAAAGGCACCACATAAAATCCACCGCCGCTACTTCTACCTATGATTTTTGCTTTTAAGACATGATTAAACCCGCCGCGTAAAAGCAAGGCCTCCATACCATTGATAAGATGGATTTGCGTATCAATTAAATAAGCACTAAGATTTTTAATATAGGTAAGTTTTTTAAACTCAACTACCAAGCTTTCTTTTTTTATCTTTAGAGCTAAATTTAGATTAACAAGTCTTTCATCGACACTTTCTTTAATCTCACCCTTTTCATCAAAATACTCAAAAAGCTCCAAAATAGCCTGTGGAATTTCTATTTTTAAAAGCCACTCTTTTAAACTTTCTTCAAATTTTAAGCCCTTTAAGTAACTAAAATACATACAGATTTTAATAAATTCAAAGCTTTGGCTTAAATGTAAAATTCCTTGCTTGCTAAGATGAGTTAAAGCACTATTTAACTCTTCTATCATAGGCGGAGGATTAAAATCAATCAACGAAAGTTCGTTAATCCTTTTATAATGAAGCTTGCTATCACCTTGTAAAAAAATTTCTTTATCTCTTGCAAAAAGCCCTTTAAAGTCTTCTATATAGCCATCTAAATCTAGCTTCTTAAAAAATTGCTCTTGCATTATTTATCTACCTTGCAATCTTTTATATCAAAAACATAGGCTTTAAATTGTTTATTTTTACCATTTGAAATAAAACTTTGTGTTCCATGCTCAAAGTTAAAATACTCTTTAGTGACATTAATATCTTTGCAAATTAGACTTTGTCCTTGTAAAAATGCATTGAGTGTTTCTTTTTTTAAAACCCCACTTCTTGTAGCACTTAGCTCAAATTTAATCGCAAAAGCAATCATTAAAATCAAGACTAAAATCAAAAGATAATTACTAATCTTGCCTATTTTTTTACGCAAAAAAATGAAAAAAAGCAAAATCGCAAAAAAAGCTAAGATATATAAAAAAATCTTAAACATACTTGCCCCTGAGCTTTGTGCTTATATCTCCCGCACCAAAGCCAATTACCAAACCATTTTCAATCAACTCATCATCAAGATAAATAGCATTTTCTTCTCTTTTGATTTCTTTTATAAATTTAGCTTTTGGAAAGTATTTTTGCATATTAATTTCTATCTTAGCTTCCCCTGCTGCATACACAGGTAAAATATAAAGCTCATCAACATTTGCTAAAACCTCGCTAAAATACTCTATATTTGCACTTAAACGCGTATAACGGTGAGGCTCAAAAATAGCTATGATTTTTTCATATCCAGCTAGCCTTGCATACTCACTTGCTGCTTTAAGTGTTGTTTTGATTTCTGTTGGATGGTGTCCATAATCATCAATCAAAGCCATATTTTCATTTGCAAACAAAATATCAAATCTTTTTTTAATCCCTTGATATTTTAAAAGCTTAGTTTTTAGCTCTTCTATATTTATAAATTCACTCGCAGCCAAAATAGCCAAAGCAGCGTCCATCGCTACATGCTCACCCATACCAAAAACACTAAATTCACCTAAATCTTTAAGCGTAAAATAGGTTTTTGGCTTAAAATTTTCTACTTTCATATAAATATTTGTAATATCTTTACTTGGATAAAGCTTTTTTGCATTATTTAAATTTAAACTTGATAAAAACTCATCTTCAGCATTAATCACTTGAATTTTAGACAAATGCAAAAAGTCTTCATAAGCTTTGTGTAATCTTGCAAGATCGTTTCCATAATGATCTAAATGTTCTGCTTCAACATTAGTCACTATAGCTAAATAAGGATTTGAATTTAAAAAAGAGCTATCACTCTCATCAGCTTCAAAGATGAGATTTTCACTTTCTTTATAAAGCATATTAGTGCCACTTTCTTTTAGCACCGCACCAATAATCACAGAGGCTTCTATCAAGCTTGCTAAAATGCTTGAAGTTGTGCTTTTGCCATGAGCTCCCGCAACTGCAAAAACTCTCTTGTCTTTTAAAATCATAGGCAAGGCTTCTTTTCTTGAAAGTGTTGTGATGTTTTGTTTTTTTGCACTAATTAATTCTTCATTGTCTTCTTTGATAGCAGCTGAATACACCACTAAATCCACATCTTTGACATTGTCTTTATGATGAGGAATTTTTATATTTATACCTTCTTTTTCTAATTCTTTTGTGATTTTACTTTCTTTGATATCAGAACCACTAATCTTAAAGCCTTGTTCTTTTAAAAATCTCGCCAAAGCTGAAATTCCAATACCACCTATACCTATAAAATGAATTTTTTGCATTCTTGCCTCAAATTTTTTGAAAATTTAAGGCAAAATTCTATCATTTATTTACTAAAAATAAAATATAAAAAATCTTTATAAATAAAATCTAATCACCATTGTTTGATGTTTTAAGATTAATTAGTCTATAATTTAATTGCTTTTGAAACAAGTCTTTATAATTTTTTGAAAAATTTTTATGATATAAATCTAACTCAAAAGCCTTATTTGTATCTTTTATACTAGTATTATTTTCAAAATAATAACCATTATTTCCATCATACACTCCATTTTGATCAATCCAAACAAGCTCATTAAAACCAAATTCTAGCTTTTCGTTTTTTATAGGTGCTAATATATCTCTTCCTCCTAAACTTAAATATTTTGTATCACTAAGAGTAAGATTATAAAGCGTTGGAAAAATATCCTTATGCGAACCCACACGGTTTTTATCATAATAAATATCATTTTTTAAATACTTTGGAAGATATAAATAAAAAGGTACACTATAAGCAAAAGCTTTTTGGGATTTTATATCCATTTTAATATCTCTAAATCTATGATCACCTGTAGCAGCAATAATAATATTTTCCCCAAAACTACTTTCTTTTATGCGATCTAAAAATTTTCCAAATTCATCATTTGCATACGCATAAGCATTTAAAGCACCTATAAAATCACCAATAATAAATTGATTTAATATCTTTTTATCTAAAGCATTCTCATCGATAAGTTGTGTTTTGCTTTTGTGTATATAAGGTCTATGAGTGGAAATACTAAGAGAAATAACTAGCGTAGGATTTTTAGCATTTTCAAATATAGAATATATTTTTTTATACATAAACTCATCGGCTATACCGTATTTATGTTTTATTTTTCTAGCTTGTGGAAAATCTTGCATCAGTGTATTTTCATCTATAATTTCATCTACACCTTGATTTTTAAAATAATTGCCAAGATTATACCAAGAAGCATTACCACTATAAACAAAAACTATTTTATACCCTGCATTTTTATAAATTTGCAAAGGCGTAAAGGCTAATTTTTCTTTTTGATATAATCCATTTGAAATAATATTTGGACTTAAAAAAACCAAACGATTAAAACTTTCTATGGTATTGTTTGCACTGGATAAAAATCTAGTAAAAATAGTATCTTGCTCAAAATGTTTTTCTAAATTTCCCAAAAGATTAGTATTTTCAGTGCTAAACTCAGCTAAATTTAAACCAAAACTTTCCATGATGTTAATATAAATATGATTTTTAGCATGATTTTGATGTGTCAAAGTAGTATCAAACATAGGAAAAAGTTTTTCTTCTAGTTGATTAAGCTGTTTTATATCTACGCTTTTAAATTCTTGTTGATTTTTATACTCTTTATATGCCCATGAAAAAGCCATTAAAGGATTTGTAGAAATTTCATTAAAAGCTTTTATGGTGCTAAATTCATAATTTGAAGCTCTCAATGCATTATAAGTAAAATGTCCTCTTAGCGCTATAACATAAGCATAAATTAGCAAAATGTTTAATAAAACAAAAAATACTAGTTTTACTTTAATAGTCTCTAGTTTTAAGCTAAGAATTTTAATATTAAGATAAAAACAAAATACGCTAAAAATTACAGCTAATAACAATGCTTTTATAATGGGATAATCAGAAAATACTATAGGTAATATCGCCTTAGTATTATCATCTTTTAAACCAAAAATAAAAATATCAATTTTGCTTGCATAAAGTTGAAAGTAATAATGTATAAACGCAGAAATTAAAACAACAGAAGCTATAAAAGCTATATAAAAACTAGAAAAATAAATATAAAATTTAGCGATTACCCCCCCCCGTAGCGTGGTATTTTCTATCCTTAAAAACCAAACTTATATAAGAAAACAAACCACACAAAAATAGAGGTAAAAAAATAGCACTAAAGGTTCTCATATCATGACCTAATCCATATACATATACCATTAAGCTATTTTCACTTTCATTGGTTAAATTTTTTATCATCAAAAACCTAACTAAAGCAAAAATTCCCATAAAAATAAAACTAAAAGAAAGAATTTGTAATAAAATTTTTCTCATTATACACCTTTAATAATATTTTCTTGTTAAAAAAGATTATTCCTCATAATTTTTTATAAGCTTATCAAAACCCCATAAATTTCTAGCTTCATTTGCTTTACTAACTTCTACTACAAGCATTTCTTCTTGATCGCCAAGTTGTTCTTGCGCTTCGCCAAAAGCATTGATAAAAAAGCTATCTCCATAAAATTTCCACTCATTTTCTTGCTTTAAATTACCTATACGATTAACTCTTAAAATACTTGTTGAGTTTAAAAAAGCTCTTGTTTTTAAAAGTTCTAGCCATCTTTGATTGCTTTCAAAAGTACTAGCTGTAGGAATGATGACTAAGTCTATCTTTTTTTTCATGATCATTTGCCAAAAGATATCAAAATGTGCTTCAAATCCAAAAAGTAAAGCACATTTTAAGCCCTCATGTGTGAAAGTAAAAAGTTTAAGTTTATCAGTTTTTTTATTATTAAAAAATTTTTCTTCATTCCAGTGTGCATAAGGCATTAAAATTTGTTGTTCATATGCTTTTACATTTTGTGGGCCTACTTTTAAGCATAGTTTTTTTAAGCCATCATTTTCTACACTTATGAAAGGCGCAATGATATTTAATTCATACTTTTTAGCAAGCTTTATCAAGCTTGCTTTTTTGCTTTGACTTTGTTCTTTGATCATACTTTTTGGCATAGTTTTAAGCTCACTAAAAAAGCTATTTAAAACATACTCACCTAAAACCACCAAATTCGCGCCACTTTCTTTAGCAGCTTTTAGATAATAATCAAGCCTTGATTCACTCAAAGCCAAAGTGGGAAATTGTAAAGCTACAATACTACTCATCTACTTGCTCGATTTCTAATTTAGCATTCTCAAGCATAGTTCTTGCTTGTTTGATACTTTTTAAACCTTCTTTATAAATTTCCACACAAGTTTTAAGGTCTAAATCTTTATCGTTAAGTTTTTCCAAAGAAAGCTCAGCTTGTTTGATGTGATCTTCAAATTCCATTAATTACTTACCTTATAATTTGGCGCTTCAGCAGTGATAGTTACATCATGCACATGGCTTTCTTTTAACCCTGCTGCGGTGATTTCTACAAATTCGGCTCTTTCTTGGAAAGCTTTGATATCTACTGCACCTACATAACCCATAGAAGATCTAAGCCCACCTAAAAGTTGATGCACTACGCTTTTTATACTTCCTACATAAGGCACCCTACCTTCAATTCCCTCAGGCACAAGTTTATCTTGAGCCGTACCTTCTTGGAAATATCTATCTGAACTACCTTTTTGCATAGCACCTAAGCTTCCCATACCACGATAACTCTTATACTGTCTTCCTTGATAAGTAAATAACTCACCTGGACTCTCATCAGTTCCTGCTAAAAGCGAACCTATCATCACACTACTTGCACCTGCTGCAATAGCTTTTGCGATATCGCCTGAATATTTTATACCCCCATCAGCAATTACTGGCACGCCGTATTTACTTGCTTCTATCGCACATTCATCTATAGCTGAAATTTGAGGCACACCTACACCTGAAACAATACGCGTAGTACAAATACTACCAGGCCCTATACCTATCTTAATAGCGTCTGCACCTGCCTCACATAGATCTTTAACCGCTTTTGCACTTGCAACATTTCCTACTATCACATCTACATTAAACTCAGCTTTAATCGCTTTTAATGTATCAATAATCCCTTTAGAATGCCCATGCGCACTATCCATTACTATAACATCAACTTCAGCCTCCACTAAAGCCTTTACGCGATCAAGCTGACCCACACCCACAGCTGCAGCCACTCTTAATCTTCCATAAGCGTCTTTATTTGAATTTGGATATTCTTTACGCTTTTTTAAATCTTTTATAGTGATTAAGCCTTCTAAGTGGTTATTTTCATCTACAATAGGAAGTTTTTCTACTTTATTAGTAGAAAAAATCCTTTCTGCATCATCTAAAGTAGAGCCTTTTTTAGCAGTGATTAAAGGCATTTTTGTCATTACATTTTCTACTAAATTATCAAAATTAGTTTCAAATCTCAAATCACGATTCGTTAAAATTCCTATTAGAGTTTTATTCTCATCTACCACAGGAACGCCTGAAATTCTATATTCAGCCATGAGTTCTAGTGCTTCTTTAACACTTGCTTTAGGCCCTATATAAATAGGATCCATAATCACGCCACTTTCACTTTTTTTAACTCTTTTTATCTCTCTAACTTGTGAAGCTATGTCCATATTTTTATGGATTACCCCTATACCACCAAGTCTTGCCATCATAATAGCTGCCCTATGTTCAGTAACCGTATCCATAGCAGCTGAAATTAAAGGCATATTTAAGGTGATATTTTTTGTAAGCCTTGTTTTAATATCTACTTCTTTAGGTAAAACCTCAGAATATTGAGGAACTAGTAAAACATCTTCAAAAGTCAAAGCGCGTTTTATGATTTTCATAATTTTTCCTTTATTTGTTTTTGATAATTTCTTCCAAGCTCAAAGCACCATCTAATAAAGTTTGCTCATCATAAGCTTTACATATAAGTTGAGCAGAAATATTAAGTCCATTTTCATTTTTTTCTACAGGCACACTAATACCACCAAGTCCTGCTAAATTCACTGAAATAGTAAATACATCTTCTAAATACATTTGCACTGGAGTTTTGATATCATTAAGACCAAAAGCAACACTTGGAGCAACTGGCATAAAAATCAAATCACAATCATTTAAAATTTCTTCATATTTTTGCTTGATAAATCTTCTAGCCTTTTGTGCTTTGATATAATATGCATCATAATAGCCACTACTTAAAACAAAGGTTCCTAGTAAAATTCTTCTTTTTACTTCTTCTCCAAAGCCCTCACTTCTACTATTTACATACATTTGGCTAAGATTGTCACATTTTTCACTTCTTCGACCATATCTTACACCATCATAACGGCTTAAATTTGCACTTGCTTCAGCCGCTGCTATGATATAATAAGCCGCAACATCAAATGTAGAATCCATTAAGTCTTTATAAACAATCTCGTGGCCATTTGCTTTTAACATATCTATGGTTTTTAATAAGGCCTGTTTTACATCATCATTAGTTTGTTCTACATAGTTTTTAATCACAGCTATTTTTAGCTTTTTATTTGCATTTAGCTTTGGCGCGGTTGGTTCAAAAACTATGTTTGCACTTGTGCTATCTTTTTCATCATAACCTGCAATAGCATCATATAAAATCGCAGCATCTTCAACATTTTGCGTCAAAACTCCGATTTGATCAAGGCTTGAAGAATACGCTGCTAAACCATACCTACTAACTCTTCCATAACTTGGCTTAAACCCAACACAACCACAAAAAGCAGCAGGCTGTCTTACCGAACCACCTGTATCTGAACCCAAACTTGCTAAAGCTATCCCCGCAGCAACTGCAGCAGCACTCCCTCCGCTACTTCCGCCTGGGACTTTGGCATTATCAAGCGGATTTAAAGTCTTGCCATAAAAAGAAGTCGCACTCGTACTTCCCATAGCAAACTCATCCATATTACATCTTCCAAATGGAGTAAAATTATTTTTGCGTAAATTCACAATAGCACTTGCATCATAAGGAGCTACATAACCTTGTAAAATTTTAGAACCACAAGTTAATTCCCAATCTTTTACACTAATATTATCTTTTATAGCTACTGGCACACCTGCACCTGAAGTGCTTAGGTCTTTATTTAAAAACTGCTCTACATAAGCACCTAAATGCTTTTGCTGATGTGCTTTTTCATTTAATTCTTTTTTTAGATTTTCTAATTCTTCATTTGAAAATTTCAAAGCTTCTTTTAAAGTTACCATTATTTATCCTTAAATTTTTTAACCAAATAAAACAAAAAAAGCGTGATAAATAAAAAGCTCAATAAAGTAATCACTACCACGCTAAAAGGTAAAGCTTGCTCAAACATTTTTTGCTTTTTCCATGCTATTACATCTTGGACATAAGCATTCTTCTTCTTTTGCTAAAAATTTCCAACATCTTGGACACTTGTGTAACGAAGAACGCACGATTTTAAAACTATGATCATCTATTTTAAACTCACTCAAAGCTTCTTTATTATCTAAGCTTTCTACTGAGCTTACCATAAACCAATCAGCTACTTCTTCAATATCTTCACTCAAAAGCTCATTTGCGCTTGTTTGCAAACTTAACTCTAGGGTTGATTTAATGATTTTATCTTTTTTTAATACATCAACAAGCTCAAAGAATTTTTCTCTTGATTTTATAAATAATTCATCCTCGATTTTATACTCATAATCAAAGCCATTTTTTAATACCAAATCAAACACATCTTTAGCATTTTCTTTAATAGCCACATTTGCATGCTCTAAAGCTTCATCTATCGTATAGGTAAGGCTTGGGGCTAAAAGCGCAAAAAGTTTTCTAGCTATTAACACCATAGCACTTTGCGCGCTTACTCTTTTTGTGTCATCTTTTGCATTACAATATAATCTGTCTTTGCACACATCTAAATAAATTCCACTTAAATCTGCACTTAAGAAATTTAAAAGCACACTAAAGCCTTTTGCAAATTCATATTTTTCAAAAGCAGCTTCACATGCTTCAAAAGCAACTTTTGCACGCATTAAAATCCACTTATCTAAAAGTGTGAAATTTTTTGTTTCTAAAAATTCCATATCATTAGTATTTGCAAGTAAAAATCTTATAGTATTTCTTATCTTTCTATACTGCTCGCTTACTTGTTTTAAGATATTGTCTGAAATTTTTAAATCCGTTGAATAATCACTAAGCATTATCCAAAGTCTTAAAATTTCTACCCCATAATTTTTAGCTACATTTTGAGGTAAGATCACATTGCCTTTTGATTTACTCATTTTTTGACCCTTCTCATCTACGGTAAAGCCATGAGTAAGTATGTTTTTATATGGGGTTTTGTGATTAATCGCGGTAGAAATTAAAAGCGAGCTTTGAAACCATCCACGGTGTTGGTCACTTCCTTCAAGATACATTGAAGCTTGATATTCTCCTGCATCATATCTAGCTGAATTTAACACCGCTTCCCAAGTACTACCACTATCAAACCAAACATCTAAAATATCATAAACTTTTTCTAAATTATTTGGATCATATTTGCTATTTGGCGGCAATAAATCTTTTATTTCTAAATCCCACCACGCATCAGCTCCATTTGCTTCAAAAATTCCCACCAAATGATCTAAAACATCATCATCAAAAATCACTTCTTTGGTGTTTTTATCTCTAAAAAATGCGATAGGCACACCCCAATCTCTTTGTCTTGATATACACCAATCAGGGCGATTTTCTATCATAGAGCTAAGTCTTTTTACTCCACTTTCTGGGTAAAATTTCACATTATTTAATTGTTCTAGCGCTAACTCTCTTAAAGATTTTCCATCTAGTTTTTTCTCATCCATTAAGATAAACCATTGTTTTGTAGCTCTATAAATAACCGGTTTATGCGTTCTCCAGCAAAATGGATAAGAATGTGTAAATTTAGAACTTTCAAGCAAAGCTTCACCAAGCAATTCTAAAATACGCTCATTTGCTTTAAAAATATGAAGTCCTATAAACTCGCTTAATAAATGCTCTGGTAAAAGTCCTTTAGCTCTTAGCGTTTCATCATAACACCCACCATCATCTACTGGCATAATCACTTCAATGCCATATTTTAAGCACACATAATAATCATCCTCACCATGTCCTGGTGCAGTATGCACAAGCCCTGTACCACCTTCCATTAAAACATGATCACCTAAAATAAGAGTGGATTTTCTTTGATTGAGTGGATTAATAGCACTTAGATTTTCAAATTCAGAACCCAAAAGTTCTTTTTGAATTTTTCCTTGAGTAAAGTTTTTATTGATCATATTTTCAAGTAAGGCTTTAGCAAAAATATAACCTTCTTCAGTGATAACATATTTTTCATTTGGATTTAAAGATATAGCTTGATTTGCCGGTAAAGTCCAAGGCGTGGTAGTCCAAATCACTGCTTTTGCTTTTTTTACACCTAGCTTTTCAAGGGAAGTTTTATCAAGCTCAAATGCTACAAAAATAGAATAATCTTCTTTGTCTTCATACTCTACTTCAGCTTCTGCTAATGCACTCTTAGCAGCCCAACTCCAAAAAACAGGCTTACTTCTTTCTAGCAAAAGTCCTTTTTTAGCGATTTTACATAAAGCTTTGTAAATGTCAGCTTCAAAAGTATTTTTCATAGTCAAGTATGGCTCATCCCAATCAGCAATCACACCCAAAGACTTAAATTCATCTCTTTGGATATTTACAAATTCTCTCGCATGCTTTCTACAAAACTCACGAATTTCTTTTTTGCTTAAACTTTGCTTTTTATCTTTAAGTTTAACCTCAACTTGCTGTTCTATCGGCAAACCATGGCAATCCCAACCCGGAGTAAAACGCACTTTTTTACCTTGAAAATAATGCATTTTTATAATGATATCTTTTAAAATTTTATTTAAAGCATGGCCAATATGCAAATGTCCATTAGCATAAGGAGGACCATCATGTAGAGTAAAACTCTCACTTACCCCTTGTCTTTTTTGTTTCATTTTCTCATAAGCATAGTTGTTTTCAAACCACTTGCTAAAACGCTTAGGCTCAAGCTCTGCTAAATTTGCACGCATTGCAAAAGTCGTATTTGGAAGCAATAGCGTATCTTTATAATCCATATAATCCACCTTGAAAAATTTAAAAATAGTAAATTCTACTTAAAATACTTTTAATTTGCACTTATTTTTTTGTTATAATCGCAAGAAAAAAAGGAAAATCATGAAACATCTTATCATCATTATAGGTAGTGAAATCATTATTAATGAAAATTATATGCATTATATACAAGAAGAATACAAAAAGCAGTTTTTAGAACTTCATGAGTTAAAATTTATAAACAAACCCGATAAAGAGCTTCCTTTTTTACTTGAAAAACTTTCTAAAGAATATAGCTATATAACCATTTTTAGCATTAGTGAATACTATACAACCATAGCTAAAATCATAGCAACCTTAAATGATGATGTTTTAATCTTAGAAAATGATACCTTAGTACCTTCAAAAGCTTTGCGTGAAAAAAATTCCTTTTTAAGTTCTTTTGAGCAATGTCATATTAATTTATTAAATATAAATATAGAACAAAAATTGCCTATGATTTTACAAAATCCTGAACTTGACTATGCCTATTTTTGTCTTTTGGATATAGATGAAATGAGCGCAAATATCTTACTTAGCACACTTACTACTTCTTTTGAAATTCAAACTAGCTCAAGTGCATTATTAGATAATCTCATTTGTATTAGAGCAAGCGCTAGTCAGTATGGAAAACTAGAGGGCTTTTTAAAAGGGGTTTTTAAACTTTTTACGGGCAAAGTATTTTTAGGAAATGATCCTATTAAATTTATAGCTAAAAAACTTTTAGAAAAAAACTTAAAAATTTCCTTTGCAGAAAGCTGTACCGCAGGGCTTTGTGCTTCAAAATTTGCTGAAAATTCAGGAATTTCTAGTGTATTTGAGGGTTCTTTGATCACTTATTCTAATCGTTTAAAAAATTCTTGGCTTGGGGTGAGCAATGATACCTTAGAAAGTGTTGGAGAATACTCTGATCGTTGTATTTATTTTATGCTAAAAGGGGTTTTTAAAACCACAAATTGTGATTTTGCTTTAGCACTTAGTGGGGTAGCTGGAGAAGAGAATGATAAAAACACCAAAGCAGGCACCATCTACATAGGAGTTATGTATAAAGATGGAACCTTTTTACAAGAATGCATTCACATACAAGGCAATAGAAATTACACAAGAGAACAAGCTAGTTTGGCTGCATATTGTTTAATGCTTAGATTAAAACCTGAAATTTTCTTTGGTGTTTAACAAACCTTGTGCACTAAAATTCGTACATTTTTAAAAATTTAAACATTACTGCAGAAATTTAATCTTATTTTCTAAAACACTTTTTGGGGTAAGTCCGATGAATTTTTCATTTATTTTGCCTTTTTCATCATAAAAAACTATCACAGGTACACCATAAATTCCACCCACAGCTTTAGATAAAAATGAGCTTGCTTTGGCTTCATATAAAAGTGGCAAATCTAGCTTTTTTTCCGAAAGAATTTTTTGAGCTTCTTCTTTTGAATTAGCTCCATTTAACACCGCTAAAATAGGAAAGTTTCTTTTTTTATTAAGCTCGTTTAGCATAGGAATTTGCGCATTACACGCACCACAATCTTGCGTGAAAAAAAATAAAGCATAAGCTTGATTTGCATTTTGTGTTTTTAAGGTTTTTTCAAAACCATCATATTTAAAAGTATAGTTTTGATTTGAATTTAAGGTTTGAAATTCGTTATTTGAGCATGCGCTAAAGAAAAAAACGCTTATTAAAGCCAAGAAGCAATAGAAGCTTTTAGTTGCGACCATGGTTTTTCTCCTATAATTTTATCTTGCACAACTCCATCTTTAATGATAAAAGTAGTTGGCACCGCAAAAACGCTAAATCTTTGCCATGAGATATCTAAATCATCTTGTAAAAATATAATATTTTTGTAATCATATTTTGTAGCAAATTCTTCAAAATCCTTACCTTTATCTATAGAATCAAGCGCTAAAATAGTCATTTTTTTAGGATATTCGTTAGCAAGTTTTTCCAAAAGTGGTAAGTCTTTTAAACAAGATGCACAACCTTGCTCTACAAAAGTTAAAACGATAAGATTATCAAAATCAGCTAGTTTGATTTTCTCACCTTGTAAATTTTTAGCTGCGATTTCTGGTGCTTTTAGGCCTATTTTACCACCATTTTTATTGTTGTTTTCAAAACATGCACTTAAAAAAACTAAACATAAACAAGCTAAAATGATACTTTTAATTTTCACTTTTCATCACTCCATGGCTTAAAATGATAGTTCTATCAGCAAAGGTTGCTAAGTCTGGATTGTGAGTGATTAAAACTATGGTTTTACCATCTTGTTTTAATTTACAAAAAAGTTCTAAAATGTTTTTTTCATTTGCCTCATCTAAATTTCCAGTTGGCTCATCTGCTAATAAAATTTCAGGATCATTCACTAAAGCTCTTGCTATACATAGTCTTTGTTGCTCCCCGCCACTTAATTGGCTTGGTAAATGCGTAAGTCTGTGTGAAAGCCCTACTTTTTCTAGTGCCATTATAGCGTCTTTTTGTTCTATGCTTGAGTGATAAAACTGAGCTAGCATAACATTTTCTAAGGCATTTAAATAAGGTATTAAATGAAATTGTTGAAAAATTAAGCCTATTTTTTCTCTTCTGATCACACTTTTTTCTTCTTCGCTTAAATTTCCAACTTCTTTATCATCTAAAAAATACTCCCCACTACTTTGAGTATCCATCAAAGAAAGTATATTTAAAAGTGTTGATTTACCTGAACCTGATGGACCCATGATAGCTAGCCATTCGCCTTGCTTTACTTCTAGGTTGATATTTTGCAAAGCTTTAACTTCATTAAAATTACGATTTAAATTTGAAATTTTTATAATATTTTTCATCACTCACCCTTTAAATTTTCACAAACATTGATTTTTAAAGCTTTTTTTAGCGGTAAAATACTTGCAAAAAAAGCAAATACCAAAGAAACAAGCACCGCAAAAAACACTGAAAGCAATCTAAAATCTATACTTGCATTAAAAATCAAATATCCAAAAATATTTGCTAAAAAATATCCGCAAAAAGCACCGAGCAAACTCGCACTCAAGCTTAAAATAAACACTTCAGCTCCAAAAAGTTTAATAACTTCTTTATGCTTAGCTCCTAGTGCAAGGTGCAAAGCTATTTCTTTTTTTCTTGAAAAAATCACTGCGCTAAGAGTGGTATTTACACTCAAAGAACTAATGAGTAAAATCGTTAAACTAATCAAAGCCATTAAAGCTTTAATCTTTTCTAAAATCACACCTTCGCTAATGGATACTGAGGCGATGACTTTAGCTTCTACATTGCCCTTACTAAGTTCTTTTGCTTTTTGATCTAAACTTTCATAATCGCCTAGCAAAATAGCTTGAGCGTAATTTATAACTTCTTTAGCTGCTAACTCTTGAGCTTTCTTTAAAGAGATGATTAAAACCCCATCTTGCTCATCGTTACTTCTTAAAATAGCTTTGATTTTTACTTTGACTATTTTGGAAATACTTGGATTATAAATTTGCAATTCTTGTCCTATTTTAAGTTCAAGTTGTTTAGCTAAATCAGCCCCCACAAAGGCACTATCTTCACTAAAATCACTCAAAGAAAAGCTTCCTTTTAAAACTTCCATAAAAGGCTTAGTAAGCTTTAAATTTGCAAAATCAACCCCAACAACTACAGCACTTGAACTTTCAAGATTATAAAAACCGTATAAAAATGGGGTTAAAGCTTTTGCTTTCAAGCTTTCTTTAACTTGATTAAACTCATCCATGCTTAAAAATTCATCATCTTTTGGCGTGATGATAAAATTAGCCCCATAAGCCTTTAATTCTTTAGATAATTTTGTGTCAATATCAAAATAAATATTAAAAAATGAAGCACTAACCATAGCACCCATAAACACAGCTATAAAAATAATACAAACTCTTTTATAAGAAAAAATAAGAGATTTAAAAACCTCTTGCATAAAAAAATTATTTGCCATATAAAACCTCTGAAGTAGAAAGTTTAGAAATTCCTTTGATAGAAAACAAACATCCTAAAAATACTATAAGCACCGCAAAAAATAAGCAAATTGGTAAAATAATCCAAGATATAGCAATAGTATGATCAAATATACTTAGAGCAATAACTTCTGAAACCCCAACGCCAAAAGCAAAACCAAAAACTGCTCCAACTAAAGCTACCACAACCCCTTCTAGTGCAAAAATCATATAAATTTGCAAAGTGCTAGCACCCAAAGCTTTTAAAAGTCCTATTTCACTTTTTCTTCTAAAAATATCTGCACTCATTAAAGATGATATGGCTATGGAAGCTACGATTAAACATATAATACTAACTACTGCCATTAAAGATTGAATTTTAGATACTATCAAACTTTCTGCATCTGAAATCGCACTCACTACTTTTGTGCTAGCACCTTTAAAATCTTCTGCGATTTGATAAGCAATAGAACTTACATAAGCAGTACAATACCACTGATCATACTCAAGCTGATCAAGACTATCTACATCGCGTCTTGCTTTTTGTGCTAAATCATTTTCAGGTATAGTCAAAGCCGAAACTTCTGCTTTGGCAAATAAACCTTCTTTTTTAGAAAGCTTTTGTGCTAAAAGCAAAGAAGTAATGATTTTATTTGAAAAGACTTGAGTTAAGTCTATAATACCAACAATTTTTACTTTAAAAATTTGATCATTTTGCACAAGGGTGATTTCATCATCTATTTTTAAATCATACTTTTGTGCTAAGTCTTTTCCTAGCATTATTTCATCTAAACTATCATCTTTTGGGTAATTTCCTTTGATTTGACTATATTTATATAATTCTTTAATACCCGCATAAAAATCATCATCATCTTGCACCTTTATAGCCTTATCAAAATAAGTTCCCACTAAAGAGATATTTTCATAATTTGCATTTGGAGTTTGAATTTTTACTTGAGTATCTAAAAATGGTGCAAAGGCATTGATATTATTTCTCCAAAAAATTTCTTTTATGGTATGGAGTTTGTTTTCTTCTAAAAAATTTTGATTTTTCAAAGGCTCATAGATTTTATTACCCACTTCTACACTTAAACTTGCACCTTTAGGTAAAACTAAAATGTTTGACCCATAACTTCTTAATTCTTTTGTGATTTCATTACCTATACCCAAAGTAAGATTTAACATAGTAGCCATAAGCAAAGTAGCTAAAAAAATCGTTAGCAAAGCTAGGGATTTTTGAATTTTATTTTGAAAAATGGAATTTTTTACAATCTTAACTTGCATAGTCATTTCCTAATAAATTATGAATTCTATATTTTGAAGTCTTATTCATATCGATGTATTTTAAAGGATCGTTTTTAAACTCTTCATAGTTTTTTTCATTAGCAAAAAAATATGTTCTACCTTTATAAACATAAGATCTTGGTGCTTTTAAATTAATTAATTCAGTATGATCAATAGGATCATAAACTTTCTTTTCTACTACTTGAGTGAAAAAATTCACCCCATCTAAAATTTCTGAAAAAGGTATAATAACCTTACCATTTTCAAATTTATACTTCATAGGGATAGGATTACACCCTCCTGCCTTACCTACACTTGGTAAGAAAATTCTAACATTACATGAGATACAAATTAATTCTCCACCTTTTTTAACATACCCCATATCCCCACATATACTACAAGCATCAAAAACCGCTACCGGTGAGTCTTTATCTTCTCTTTTGTTAATTAAAAAAAATCTCACCACTTTACCCTCATCGCTAATATAAGCAAAGCGATGTAAGTTATTATCTCTTAAAATCGCTACATCAAAAACAAATTCATTATTTTCATTTGGCTCTACATAGGTTGGCTCGTCTATGGTTACCGGTCTTGAAGCATGCAAGTCATAAAAGAGAAAAATACAAAGACTTAAAATCATAGCACTAAAAATACTTGCACTAAAATTAGTTATAGTTGAATTTTTTGCTTGATTTTTTCTAAATTCTATATCAAAATCTTTTTTCTTGCTGTTTTCACTCACTCTTTGCTTTAGAGCTAAAACTATACAAATTCCTAGCAATAAAAACCATACATAAGTATAAAATTTAGCATAATATACACTTTTTGCCACATAGCTTAAATATAAACTTTCTGTTTCTACCACGCCTTCTCTCATAAGGTGCAATAAAATTTGAGCTAAAGCTTCATTTAGATAAAAAATCGCGATAATAAATAAAAATAAATTTAAAAACTTGAATTTAAATTCTCTTAACCATCTTGTAAAAAGATAAACCCCAAAACACACAACAAAAGCAAGCAAAATTAACCCAAAAGAACTAATCGCTAAAGAATCTAAAAAATTAGTGCTTAATATAGGAAAGTCAATAGAAATATGTAAGTATTTTATACCAAAAGCAAAAGATAGTAAAAAAAGTAATATTGCTTGAATTTTTTCTTTTAAAAAATTATTTTTTAAAAAAGAAAAAATGATAACACTTAAAAACAATAAAACAAATAAAATATCATTAGAAAAATATAGCAAATCATAACTTAGTGTTTTAGCGCTAATAAAAAAAGCAAAATAAGAAAAAACAAAACCTACAAAAGCAAGTTTAAACACTAAAGAATTTTTTAGATTATAAAAAAATAAAGCACTCAAAAGCGCATAAGAAAAAAATACTCCAAAAAAATGTACAAAATAAATCGACATAGGCTCTTCTTTGATAGAATTTATTTATAAAATCAATAATTTCATAAATAAACCCTAGCAAAAGCTAGGGAAAAATCACTTAGGTTTTCCTGTGTATTTAAAGTTGTATTTAACTGAAAATGGCTCAAACCATTTACCAACACCCGTTTCTTTATCAACATGGCGTCCAAAACCTTGTTTTTCTGGACTTTCTATTAAAAATACTAACTCATAATTTCCTATGCCTGTATCCATTTTTAAATTTGCACCATAGTGAGGGCCATCATCTGCTACCATAGGCATAAGAGTTCCTGTTTTTACTTTACCATTATCAAGATTAGTTAGCTTATAAGCTATAGTTAAATAAGGGATCCAAAAGCCTTCTGGAAAGCCGTTTTTATTGCCCTTTAATGCATGAATATCTGCTTCAAGGTGAATATCTGCTAAACTAGCTGCAAGGTCAATGCCTCTTGGCTCCATTTCGATTGGCTGTAAATAAACCGCTGCTATTTCCATACCATTTAATTCATAAGGATCGCCAATTGGCACCTCTGCTGCAAAAACTGAACTAGCTAAAATACTAGCTGCTGCGCCTAAACTTAATAAAGTTTTTTTCATATTTTTTCCCTTTTATTTGAAATTTGCTTTGTTATAAAAATACCCATAATGAGTAAGATTAAAACCATAAACTGAGGTATGATACTCTCATAGTAAGGATAAATTCCAAGCCACAAAATTCCTTCAAAATCAAAAGGAAGCAAGCTTGGGGTGATAACCTTAGCTTCTATGAGCTCACCAACGCCTTTGCCCGTAAAGACAAAGACCATATAAAAAATAATGTATGAAGTTATATAAAAAAATTGTTTTACTGGTATTTTTAAAGCACCAGCTTTTAATAAATAATAAAGTATGACAAGTATAATTAATCCACTAGCTAATCCTATAAATATAAAACTATAATCTGTACTTGTTTTTGCATCAAACAATAAAGCCTGATAAAAAAGAATAGTTTCAGCACCTTCTCTATATACAGCTAAAAACACACTAAACCATAAGGTTTTTGCTGAATTATTTGACATAGCTTCAACTGCTTGAGTTTTTATGTGATTTGCCCATTTTTTATTTTGTGCATTTGATAAAAGCCAAAAACCCACATAAAACAATAATGCAACAGCCACAAGCATAGTAATGCCTTCTAGTAACTCTCTGCTTTGCCCTGCTTGTTCTTTAAAAATCCATGAAATAAAAAATGCTGTTACAAAACTTAAAAATACACCACTCCAAAGTGCTGAATATACTATATTTAAACGCTTCTTATTGCCACTTTGAACTAGGTATGAAACTATAGCTACAATAATAATTAAAGCTTCCAAACCCTCTCTTAAGATAATACCCAAAGCCCATATAAATAAAGACATAGGTGAGGATTCTTGAATTTTATCTAAAGAGCCTTCCACTAAGGCACTAAGCTCATCGAAATTTTGTTTTAATTCTTCTTTAGAAGCACTTGCTTTAATAAGTGCAACACCTTTTGAAAAATAACTTTCTATTTTTAATTTTAAAGCACTATCAATAGCACCAATTTTACTTTCCATGCCACTTGCTTCAAAAATATCTAAATACACATTTTGCAAAGCATCTATACTATTTAAACTAAATCCCTCATAATTTTGCAAAATATCATTAAGAGCAATTTTCATATCATCATATACTTTAGTATAGTTTTTAGTACTCATAGCACTTTCATCAAAGCCTTTAACTTGAAGCAAGGCTAATTCTTCTTTAGGTAGAGCTAAAAACGCTTCATATAATAAATCTGATATGTTTGAAATTTCATCCCTAATAGTTTTTTCATCTAAAATATTAGCATTGATTTTTCTTATAATAGTTCTAAGTTTAGTTTGAATTTTTTTATCCACTCCTGCCTTAGTATATCTTGCCACTAAAACTTCTACTTTTGAATTTCTATAGTCTTCAAACAATACTGATTGAATCAAATCTTTAGCTTTTTGATAGTCTTTATTTACAAAAGCTAATGCAGCCTGATCAAGCTTTGAAATCATAGAATCCATTAAAAATTGCAACCTTGCATCCAAAGCTGAAGCTTCTTGCAAAGCTAGCAATGCTTCATCTTTTTGAGTGTCTTGCTCTTGAGCAATCAAACTTTGAGTTGAGTTTTGTGAAGTTTGTTCTTTAACATTCTCTCCAAGCAAAGCAGCAAACATCGCTTCAGCTTGTGCTTGGCGTTCTTTTTCTGCTTTTAAAGATGAGTTTTCAGCTGCTTTTTTATCATAATTTACATCACTAGCTTCAGCTTTAAGCTGGAAGCCTTTTTCTAAAATAGGAACTATTTCATCTAAATCAAAATACAAACTACTAATCAAAGCTTCTATTTTAGAAAAATCTTCTTTATCTTTATATAACTTTCTTAAATTAACAAATTTACGCTCCATAACAATGGCTTTTCTACCAACATTACGCCCAATAGAGCCTTCCATGGTTTCAAAATGCTGAAAATATGCATCTTCTGCTTTTTTCTTTGCTTCTAAATTTTTATTTTCTTTATATAAGAGCATACTTTCATTTAAAATTTGTTTGATTGCTTGGGCTTCTTTTTGATAATCAATCTCTCTAGCATAAACAATAGTACAAAATAAAAAAATTATCAACAAGCTTATTTTTTTAAACACTATTTTACTCCGAAATGATATTCATTTTTAAAATCATAGTCGCAAGTATAGTACTAGCTTTCTTAAATTTAGATAAACATTATCATTATTTATTTCATAATAAATCAGATAAAAATACTACAAAATGCTACTTTAATCTACAAAATAAGCAAAAAAATTATTATTTTTAAGAGTATTGTTTATTTTTTATTTGTTTTAATCATAAAAATAAGTTTTTCTTTGCTAATATGTGGTGGTTTTAAAAAATTTCAAGGAGTTTTTGTGCTAGTAATTACCCATGAAAAACCAAGCAAGCTCAAAAAAATGTTAAAAAATTTAGGTTTTTGGGTGATTATAGGAATAATAGCTGGTATTAGCCTTGGTTTATTAGATAAAGAACTTGCACTAGCTAGTAAAATCGGAGTGGATTATTTTATACAAGCTTTAAAATTTTTAATAGGGCCTATTATATTTTAACTATTGTTTTAGGAGTTGTTAGCCTTGAAAGTCTAAAGCAAGTTGGAAGTATAGGTGCTAAAGCTTTATTATACTTTGAAGTAGTGAGTACTTTTGCTTTAGCTATTGGTATTTTTATGGCAAATATTATGGGACCTGGAAAAGGAATGAACCTTGATCCAAACACCTTAGATCAAGAGAGTGTAGCTCAATTTGTCAATAACAATATAGAAATAAGCGCACAAAATGAGATTTTACATATTTTAAAAGACGCCATACCTACTGATATCATCGCTGCTTTTAGCGAGGGAAAAACCTTGCAAATCTTAGTTATAGCCCTAGCTTGTGCTTTCATTATTTCGCTTATGAGAATTGATGAGAGAAAAGCTATACAAAAAACCTTAGAAATAATGCAAAGTTTTGTTTTTAAAATCCTAGAAATCATTATGTATTTTTCTCCTATTGCTGCTTTTTCTGCGATGGCTTTTTTAGTGGCAAAATATGGACTTGACTCTTTGTTAAATTTAGGATATTTACTTGTTGTTATGTTGCTTGCTTCTTTGCTTTTTATCTTTGGAGTTTTAGGACTTATTTGTTTTATTGCTAAAGTTAATATTTTTAAATTTATGCGTTTTATTTCAAGAGAAGTTTTGATAGTTTTTGCTACAAGTTCTAGCGAATCAGCATTAGCTCCACTTATGAGAAAGCTTGAAAAAGCAGGAATTTCAAAAGCCACCGTGGGTTTAGTATTGCCAACTAGATATAGTTTTAATCTTGATTGCACTAATATTTATTTGGCTATGAGTTTGATTTTCCTTGCACAAGCTTTTAATGTAGAGCTTTCTTTAACGCATGAGATTAGCATTAATCGTATTAATGATAGCCTCAAAAGGTGCTGTTGGTGTAACTGGCTCAGGTTTTATCATACTAGGAAGCACACTTGCAGCTTTATCTAATATGCATATAGCAGAGGCTAATAATGGCTTAGGAACAAGCTTAGGAGAGGTTTTACCTGTGGCTGCTATTTCTATACTCTTGGGTGTGGATAAGTTTATGTCTGAAATTCGTGCGGTAGGAAATTTATGCGGCAATAGCGTAGCAGCTTTAATCGTAGCTATTTGGGATAAACAAATAGACTGGGAAAAATTCCGCTACGCTCTTGATAATCCTAAAGAATTTACAAATGCAGGGTTTGATTAAAAAACCTCTTTTTGTATTTTTTCTACATATTTTTCTCTTAGCTTTTGGGTATAAAAGCCTACTTTACCATCATTAATCACCTTGCTATCTGCTTTTATAACACCTAAAATCAAAAAAGTAGCCGCAGAAATAAACACCTCATCAGCCTCATACACTTCTTTCATGCTAAAAGCTCTTTGATCTACTTTAAGATCAAGTTCTTTGGCAAATTTCAAGATATTTTTACGGCGAATTCCTGGTAAAATTTCATTAGAAAATGGCTTAGTAATTAAAGTTTTATCTTTTATAATAAAAGCTGAACTACTAGAAGCTTCCGTTACTAAAGCATTTTCTACCATAAAAGCTTCAAAAACCTTAGCTTTTATAGCTTCTTCTTTTGCAAGACATTGAGCCAATAAAGAAATTGATTTTATATCTCTTCTTTTCCACCTTAAATCAGATGTTGAAATAACACTTACCCCATTTTTAGCATACTCATGCTCAATCACCTTACATTCAAAAGCAAAAGCCATAATAGTAGGTTTTAATCCCTTTAAAAGAGCAAAATTTCTACTAGCAACCCCTCTAGTAACTTGCATATAAAGCCCACCTTCTTTAAGAGAGTTTTTAATGATTAATTGCTCTAAAATATTTTCAAATTCTTCTTTTGTGTAAGGAATTTGTAGTTCAATTTGAGCCAAACTACGCTCAAAACGCTCCCAAAATTCTTCTTTGTCAGCTATTTTTGCATTTACCACAGGAACTACTTCATAAATTCCATCTCCAAAGATAAAACCTCTATCAAAAACACTCACTTTAGCTTCACTAGCTTTTACAAACTCATCATTTAAAAACACCACTTCCATTTCTTGCATAAACCCTCCTTTAATCAAATAAATCAATAATATCTTTTGGTAAATCAAGCTGATTAGAATAATAAAAATACTTAGCTAAAACTAAAATTCCTATATAAAATTCTATCTTTTCATCTAAAAATTGCTCTATGTAAGCATGGGCATTTTGAATGATTTCTTTTGCTCTATGCGGGTTAGCTAAATAATAATCAAGCAAAGCTTCTACATTTTCATAATCATCGTCAATCAAAGCAAAATGCTCATTTGGAACTAACTTTCCTTCCATAAACCAAGTTTCATAACGCATTTTGGGGGCTAAAACTAACGAATTTGTTTTCATCGCCCACTTTAAGTTGCTTGCTACGTCATTGCCTTCTAATGAAAGTAAAAATTTAAACTGGGTTTGATAAGCTCTGCTGATTTTAAAATTTAAATTTTTAATCCATTTTTCGGCTTGAATTTTTCTACCGCCAACATGAGCAATATCGCAACGAGGATTATCAAAATACTTTTCAAAAAATTTAATACGATGAGGCTGATAAATCGCGCCTCTAAAAAAAAGCAAATCTTTTTTATCTTCAAACTGATTTTTATCTTGTATAAAATCAAAATGTCTGTTTTTGTCTAATTTTAAAATGATATTATTAAAACCATTTTCAACCGGTCTTGATTTGGCAATACTTGGATATTTAAGATTATAACTAATATCCCCAAAACCTTTAATCCATAAAAAATCATCGTTAAAATACTTACTGATTGCATAAGCATCATAAGCATAAGAAGTTTTTTTAAAAGGAAATTTTCCTATTTTTTCATAATTTTGAAAATTTTTTATATCAAAAAAATCATTTTGCAGATTATAATAATTCAAGCGAGTAATAATGTTATCTATATTTTTTAATTTTAAAATTTCTTTTAAAATATTTTGCAATTGATTTTGATAAATTTTTCTAGGTATAAAACTCTTAGCTATGCCTTTTACATTCATCATAAATCTAGAATCTGCCATTTTTCTTCCATTTTGATATTAAAATAATATAAATTTTAACACAAGAATTCATTTACAAGACTTAAAAATTTAGTTTAATTAAAAACAAAAATGTTAAAATCACAAAAATCACATACTAATTGGGTAAAAAATGAAAATACAAGAATTTATTTTAAACTTTATTTTTAAAGTTTCAAACCAACCTGTTAATTTAAAAGATTTATTAGAAGCGAACGCCTTACTTAATGAAGGCATGATGGTAGATCCTGCGAAATTAAATTTTAAATTTAAGGTGTTTAATTCTTATCTTATTTATGCATTTTTTTGCATAGCTATTTTAGTTCCTATGCTTATCATTAGTCATTATTTTTTAACAATTATTGATTTTCATATTAGTATTTTAAGCGCTGTTTTTGTAACCGCTTGTGTTTTTATTGGCTATGATATTTTTAAAATTTACACTAGAAAAGTAATAAGTAAAAGATTATTAAAAAAAGCTTGGGCTTTGCATTTTCCATATTTTGCTTATGAAAAATATTCAAAAATAGCAGAAAATATTTATAACCAAGCCATTAAAGAAGAAATCCCAAAAAACCAACTCGAGCAATATGTTTTAGAAAAAATCATTCAAACACAAGATTAATCTAAAAAGTCTAAAACTTGATTTTGAAAATATAGCGCCTCAAGCTGTCTTTGAAGCTCTTTGTTTTCTTCATCTAAAACAAGTTCTTGCGATCTTAAATCCGCTATATCTCTACTTACATAATAAATTTGATTTCTAATATAAATTTGTGGGAAAAATATCAATAAAGCAAATGCTATCATCAAACCTGCATATATTAAATTTTTAGGACTTAAATTTTTATTCTCCTCACTTACTATACTATCTAAAAGTTCATATTTATCTTCTTGGTTATACTCTTGGTTTTCTTCAAGTCTTACTTTTTCTTCTAAAATTTTTTGTTCTTGCTTGGCTAGTTTTTCTTTTTCTTTTAATTCCTCTTGAGCTTTTCTTAGTTTTTCTTGTTCGATTTTTTTTTGCTCTTTTAGTTCTTGTTTGAGTTTAGCTTTTTCTTTTCTTTTTTCTTTTAAATCTTGAAATTTTGAAGTGACAAAAACATTGCTTTGGGTAAGAATTTTAGATATTTGAATAGGATCTTTATTTTCTTGTTTTTTTTCTATTTTTCTTACTTCTTGAGTTGATTTGTTACTTTTAAGCGTTTTAGAATTTGCAATATTTTTTTTATCGAATTTTTCTTTTTGCTTTTTGAAAAAATTAAGTTGTAATTTAAAAGGCTTTTTTTCTTCTAATTTAACATTAATCAAATCTTCTTTTAAATAAATAGCAGATTGCTTCCTAGGTTTTTCTTCATACTCTTCATCAAAATCTGTAAATTTAGGTCTTTTTTTACGTTGTATTCTATTTTTTAATATACGATCGCTCTCATTAAAATTTTGCTCATATTCTTCATAAGGCCTACCTTCTTTAATAGCCCTGGAATATTTCAACATTTTTTCACGTATATTTTGCCTTTCTTTTAAAAAATCATCTTCAACCATTATTTACCTAAAATAAAAAATTCTCATTTTTGCACAACTTGATCTGCTATTATAGCTTATTTCTTCTTTGGAGGCACTTATGGCTTTTTTACTTAAAATTTTACCAAGACTATGATTTTTACCACATTCACATTTTATGGCTCTTTCATCACAAATGCAGTCTTTTTCCCATCTTTTAAAAGTATTTTTTACTATCCTATCTTCTAAAGAATGAAAACTAATAATAGCTAATTTACAATCTTTTAATTTTACTTTTTCTATGTTTTCAAGCAAGGATTTTAATTCGCCAAGCTCATTATTTACTTCTATGCGTAAAGCTTGAAATACAAGCAAAGCTAAAGACACATTGCGTCCTTTTAGCTTAGCATTTCCTATAATTTGACTTAATTCTTTTGCGCTTGTAATCTCTTTTTGACTTCTTGCATTGATGATTTTTTGAGCAAGCATTGAAGCAACCGGTGTTAAATCTCCATAGTCTTTAAAAATTTGCTCCAAGGCTTCCTTGCTGTAAGAATTTACCACTTCTTTAGCGCTTAAAGGATTATTTTGATCCATTCTCATATCTAAAAAATCAGAATTTAGTGAAAAACCTCTATCATTTTTGTCAAGCTGCAAAGAAGATACACCGATATCAGCTAAAATTCCTCTTAGGTTTTGCGTTGGAATTTGAGTTAAAATGTCTTTAAAACCTATATGATTAAAACTTATCCTATCTTGAAATTTTTTTAAAAATTCTTTAGAAAAATTTAAAGCTTCTAAATCTTTATCACAAGCAATTAATCTTAGTTTCTCATGAGCTTGCAATAACGCCTTAGAATGCCCTCCATAACCCAAAGTGCAATCTAAAAAATCTCCACTATCAAAATCATCAAAAGCGTCTAAAACTTCTTGCAGTAAAACAGGAATATGTGGACTTTGCAAAATAAACCTTTAAAATATTTTTTAGTATAATATCTTAGTTAAGTTTAAAACAAGGTTTTTAATGAATAAAGAAAATATCATTTCTCAAATCAAAATACTTTCTACTTCAATGTTTAAAAAAAATTTTTTTGGAATTTGCCACGGATCAGTTTCAGCAAAACTATCTCAAAGTTCTTTTATTATAAATAAAAATGACACTTTTTTAAATCAACTAGATGAAAAAAGTTTAAGTATTTTAAAATTTGCAAAAGATTATAGCTGGGATGAGGCAAGTAGCGATAGTGAAATCCATAAAAGTATATATGAGAACATACCTGAAGCCAAATTTATATGTTTTGTCTGCCCAACCTATACCTTATCTATGAGTTTAAATCATGATTTTATAACACCTCAAGATTATTTTGGTGAAATTTTTCTAGAAGAAATTCGAGTTTATAATCCTAAAAATTATGAAGATTGGGAGGATAGATCACAAACTGAAATTTATCGTTATATGTTAGAACAAAAACAAAATTTTGTTGTTGTAAAGGGCTATGGTATATTTGCCTATGGTAGAACAAGTTATGAATTAGGTAAAATTATAGATTTAATTGAAAATTCTTGCAAAATTATCCATTTAGCGGAAACAAATTTATCATAATCTTTTAAAATTAATCTTTTATTAATCACAAATTATTTATAATTTATAGTTTAATTTATTTAATCAGATTGGGGTAAAAATGCTCACTTGGATGCAGCATCATAAAAAATACTTAGTTGTAACTATTTGGATTAGCGTTATTGCTTTTGTTGGAGCAGGTTTTGTTGGTTGGGGGAGTTATGATTTTAACACCGATAGATCTAGTTCTGTTGCAAAGGTAGGCGATGAAAAAATAAGTTATGATGAGTTTAATCTTAAATATTCTCAATTATTTGGCTATTATTCTCAGCTAAACAATGGCAATTACACACAAGAACAAGCACAAAAAGATGGCTTAGATACCCAAGCCATTAATGAACTTATACAAGAAAAATTACTACTTTCTTATGCTAAAACCTTGGGTTTAAATGTGAGCGAGGAAGAAATTGCTTATGATTTAGCACATCAAAAAATCTTTCATAATGCTTCAGGTGTTTTTGACAAAAATTTATACTATAATCTGCTTGCAAGAAACAACTATACACCAAAAACTTATGAAAAAATCATTCACGATGAGTTATTACTTAAAAAAATCAATACTATTTTAAATTTACAAATCAAACCCAATGAACTTGATATGTTTGGCGCAAGTTTTTTAATGCAAGATAGTTTAAAAGTTCAAGCTATAAAACTTGATAATAAAAACATAACAATGGATGAAAAAGAGTTAAAACAAACTTGGGAGAAAAATAAAGAGCTTTATAAGACGCAAAAAAGTTACGAGCTTGCAACTTATTTTTTAAACCCTGATATAATCAAAATTGATGACAAAGAAATCCAAGCTTACTATGAAGAAAATAAAAATGACTATAAAGATTTTGCAGGGAAAATTCTAAGTCTAGAACAAAGCAAAGATAAAGTTATAAAAGATTTAAAACTTTCTAAACTTAAACTTAAAGCCAATGAAAGCTATGTGGCTTTGAGAAAGAACGAGCTTAGTTTTGATAAAAATATCACAATCAGCGATGCTGATATTTATTATCCTTTAGAAAATATACAAAAAGCTAAAGAAAATGATTTTATTAAGCCTTTTAAATTTGAAAACGGCTATATGATTGCAAAAATTATAAAAATAAATCCTATACAAACTATGACTTTTGAGCAAGCTAAAAACGAAGTAAGTAAACTTTACATTAAAGAAAAAACTAAAGCCTTATTAGAAGAAAAAGCAAAACTCGCCCTAGATAATTTCCAAGGTATAGACATAGGTACTTATAGCCGTGACTCAAGCAAAAATGCAAAAGTGGGTAATATGATGAATGATACTGAATTTAGCGAGTTTTTAATGCATGTATTTGACTCAAACAAAGCTAAATCTTATGTATTATTTGATGATAAAGCAATAGTTTATGAGATCACAAAACAAACTTTAGAAAATAAAAACAAAGAAGAAATTTACAAATTTATCATAGAGCAAAGCGCTAAACAAACTAAACAAGCTTTACTTAAGGAAGAATTATTAAAAAAACTTATAGAATTATATCCAATTCAACGCTATTATAAAGGAAATACAAATTGAATATTTTAGGAATTGATTTAGGCTCAATACAAACTTGCGCCATATTAGCACAAAAAAGCGAAGAAGGACTAAAAGTCATTGGTTTTGGAAAATCAAAATCAAATGGTATAAAAAAAGGAGCAATTACTAATATAGAACTTGCTTCAAAATCCATAGAAGAAGCAGTAGCTGATGCACAAATGATGTCAGGTGTGCATTATGATAAAGTAATTGTATCTATTTCAGGTGCTTATGCAAAAAGTGTAGATAGTATAGGTGTAGTTAATATACCAAATCATGAAATAGGTATTAAAGAAATTCACAGAGCAGTAAGCACAGCAAAGCATACTGCAAATATACCTAGTGGATATGAAATCATTCATGTATTACCTTATAATTTTAAAGTAAATGATCTTGAACATGTAGAAGATCCTTTGGGAATGAGTGGAAATCGCCTTGAAGTTTCTACGCATATTGTAATCTCACAAGAAGTGCATATTAAAAATCTAAAAAAAGCTGTGGAGCTTGCTGATCTTAGAGTAGATAACATCGTTCTTTCAGGATATGCTTCTTCTATTGCTTGCTTTGATGATAGTGAAAAAGAATTAGGCGCTATTTTAATCGATATGGGTGGAGCAGTTTGCGATATGGTCATTCATGCGGGTAATTCTATACGATATAATGAATGCTTACAAATTGGCTCAGTAAATATCACCAATGATTTATCCATAGCTTTACATACCCCGCCAAAAGAAGCAGAAAAACTAAAATTAAATTATGCATCTTTAGCGCAAAATGAAAACTCAATTATACAAATTCCATACATGGGTGATGAAAAAAGAAAAAATGAAGTTTCAGTAGAAGTCATATCCAATGTAATTTATGCAAGAATTGAAGAAACTATTATTATTTTAGCTAAAATGCTAAGCGATAATGCTTGTGCAAATCAAGCAGGAGCAGGTATAGTATTAACAGGTGGAATGACAAAATTTGCAGGACTTGACAAGCTTGCTTCAGCTTATTTTGATAATAAAGCTGTTAGAATAGCGACTGCAAAAAAAGATACTATGGATGGTTTTAAAGAAATTTTTGAAGATGCAGAAAATAGCTGTGCTATAGGTCTTTGTTTATATGGTGGTGGGCATTTTACTCCTTATGAATTAGATTCTAATGAGAAACTAAGATACAAAGGAGAGCCTGAATTTATCAATAAACAAATCAAACAAAATCTTACCATAGATGAAAACGAAGAAGAAAATAAAGATTTTGAAGAAATTTTTCAAGATCAAAAAGAATTTGAAGATGAAAAAACAGAATTAGCAAAAATAGAAACAAAGAAAGATAAAAAAACGAATTTAATGCATAAATTTTGGAATAAATTAATAAACCAGTTCTAATAGGAGACACAATGAGCGAATATCTAGTGGAAGAAATGCAACACGCAAAAGGTGCAAAAATAAAAGTCATAGGCTGCGGTGGCGGTGGCGGTAATATGATAGATCATATGGTAAATATGGGTTTACATGATCTTGATCTTATTTCAGCTAATACTGATGCACAAGCTATAGCTAAATCTTTAGCAAAAACTAGAATTCAACTAGGTGAGAAAAAAACCAAAGGTTTGGGTGCTGGAATGCAACCAGAAATTGGGGCAGAAAGCGCAAGAGAAAGTTTTGAAGAAGTAAAAGCTGCTTTAAGTCAAAGCGACATAGTATTTATTTCAGCAGGACTTGGTGGTGGAACTGGTACAGGTGCAGCTCCTGTTGTAGCACAAGCTGCTAAAGAAGTAGGTGCGCTAACTGTTTCAGTTGTAACTATGCCTTTTGCATTTGAAGGAAAACAAAGAAAAAAATTAGCAGAAGCTGGTTTAGCTGAATTAAAAAAAGAAAGTGATTCTATCATTGTAATCCAAAACGAAAAACTTCTTAGTATACTCCCAAAAAAAGCAGGTATAAAAGAAGCATTTAAACTAGTTGATGATATTTTAGCTAGAGCTGTTAGGGGTATGGTGTCTATCCTTTTAGAAGATGGCGATATTAATGTTGACTTTGCTGATGTTAGAACTGTTATGAGCCACAGAGGTTTAGCACTAATGGGCGTGGGTCATGGAGAAGGTGAAAATGCTATCATGGATGCATTATCAAGTGCTATAGAATCTCCATTATTAGACGGCATGACTATGAAAGGCGTTAAAGGCGTAATTATCCATTATAAAATTGGTCCTGAATGCTCATTGATAGAAATTTCACAAGCTACTCAAAGCATTAGCGATATAGCAGATGAAAACGCAAAAGTAATCTTTGGTGCAACGACTGATGAGAGTATGGGTGATCGCGTTGAAGTTACTATCATTGCTACAGGTTTTGAAGATAAAGCTGAAATAGAAAGTGCTAAAGAACAAGAAGAAAGTAAAAAAAATAGCTATATGAATTTACGTAAAGCTAGCGGTGGATTTGATGAAGAAGTGATTTCTCAGCTTGATGTTCCTGCTTTCTTGCGTCGCCAAATGGATTAATTTTTTAGTAAAAATCCTTATATGAATTCTTCATTATTATGTGATTTTTACGAACTAAGTATGGCTTATGCTTATTTTAAACAAAATATGCATAAGCAAATTGTTTATTTTGAAGTTTTTTTTAGAAAAGCTCCTGATAATGCTTCTTATGCTGTTTTTTGTGGATTAGAACAAATCATAAATCATATTAATCATTTTTCTTTCTCTAAAGATGACATAGATTTTTTGAAAAATACTAAAAAATTTGATGATGAATTTTTAAACTACCTTTCAACTTTAAAATTTAGTGGAGATATACTAAGCGTTAAAGAAGGTGAATGCGTTTTTGCTAATACTCCTTTAATGATTATTAAAGCACCTATAATAGAGGCTTTATTGTTAGAAACTTTCATACTTTTAACCCTAAATCATCAATGTCTAATTGCCACTAAAGCTAGCAGAATTACTCAAATTGCAAAAGAAAAATTGCTTTTAGAATTTGGCTCTCGCAGAGCCCATGGAGAAAGTGCAGCTTTAAATGGTGCTAGAGCTGCTTTTATCGGTGGTTTTCATGCAAGTGCTTGTACTTTAGCTGGGAAAAAATTTAATATTCCTATTAGTGGAACCATGTCTCATGCTTGGGTGCAAATGTTTGATGATGAGCTAAGTGCTTTTAGAGCATATTGTCAAATTTATAAAGATAATATAAGTCTTTTGATTGATACTTATGATTATAAAAAAGGTATTGAAAATGCTATTTTAGTGTTTAATAAGTTAAATGCACAAGATTCCATGCAAAATTATTCTATCCGTATTGACTCAGGAAATTTGCTTAAAATCTCTAAATATATTAGAAAAAAACTAAATCTTGCTGGATTAACAAAATGCAAAATCATAGCTAGTAATACTTTAGATGAGTTTATCATAGAAAAATTACTAAAAAACAAAGCCCCAATCGATGCTTTTGGCATTGGAGAAAAGCTTATTACTTCGGCAAGTTCGCCTATTTTTGGAGCTGTTTATAAGCTTGTTGCATTAGAAAAAAACAATCAAATCATCCCTAAAATAAAAATCAGTGCAAGCTCAAGCAAAACAACCTTGCCACATTTTAAAAAACTCATAAGGTATTATAAAGAAAATAAAGCAAGTTTTGATATCTTATATGCACATGATGAAAGTATTAAAAATTATCAAGGTTATACATATAAAAATTTACATGAGCTTATTTTTAAAGATAGAAAATTAATCTATGAGCTTCCTAACTTGAAAAATATTCAAGAGTATCATAAAAAAAGTATTGATAGTTTGGATTTTAAACTAAAAAAACTTCAAAATCCAAGTATTTATAAAGTAAAAATTTCTAAAAAATTACAAAATATGCAAAAAACTTACTTAGAAAAAAATTAATCTTTTTTTCTAAGTTTTACCTCATCTTCTACTTCAAGTAAAAATCTATCTACAAGCTCATCTTCTTTTAATTTTGCCACTACTTCGCCATGTCTTATAACTAAACCTTGATTTTTTCCAAAAGCAATAGCCACATCAGCACCCTTAGCCTCGCCCAAGGCATTTACAACACAACCCATAACACTTATATTTAATGGTTCTTTTATATGCTTAGTTTTTTCTTCTACTATTTTAATCGCTTTGATCAAATCACTTTGAATTCTTCCACAAGTTGGACATGAGATGATATTTACTCCACTTTTTTGCACTCCACTATCTTGCAAAATAGCCCTTGCTACTTTAATCTCTTCTTCAAGCTCCCCTGTCATAGAAACTCTCATTGTATCGCCTATACCTTTTAAAAGCAAATTTCCTAAAGCAATCGAGCTTTTAACCGTGCTATGAAATTTAGTCCCTGCCTCAGTAACTCCTAAATGAAATGGATAATCACAAAGTGGTCTTAGAGCTTCATAAGCTTTTATGGTATTTTGCACATCTGAAGTTTTCATAGAAATTTTAATATCAAAAAAGTCTAAATCTTCTAGTAATTTTATATTATATAAAGCGCTCCCAAGCATAGCTTCTATATTATAACCATATTTATCGCTAAATTGCTTTTCTATAGAGCCATGATTTACCCCTATTCTAATAGGAATTTTCCTTTGTTTACAAGCTTGCACCACTTCTTTGATATTTTCTTTTGAGCCTATATTTCCTGGGTTAATTCTCACCCCATCGATAAATTCAGCACAAAAGACTGCTAGCTTATGATTAAAATGTATATCCACTATTAAAGGTAAGGGACTTTTTGCTTTGATTTCTTTTAAAGCTCTTGCATCTGCCATATCCAAACAGGCTAAACGCACTATATTTGCACCAGCAAAATAAAGTCTGTTAAGCTGCTCTAAACAACCTTCAATATCTCTTGTTTTAGTAAAAAGCATAGATTGCACTGAAATAGGAGCATCTCCACCTATTAAAACATCACCTACTTTTATTTGTCTTGTTTTGTACCTTGTCATTAAAATCACTCTAAAAATATTTTTAGAGTATTATAGCCCAAAAATGGGCTATATCATTAATCTTTTTTATTTTTATTAAGAGATTTATATTTTATATCTGTATCTCTTGTTAAAAGGGTAAAAATTTGATTTGTCAAATCTTGAGTAAGTTTTTTAGCTTCCATTTGATTTTGCAATGAAAAATCAACTAAAATTTGCTTTGCTTTGTTCTTATCTTTTTTATAAAGACTTAAATATTCTTTTTCCATAGCTTCTTGTTTTAAAGATGTGTCTTTTTCAAATTTAGCATAAGCATTTTTTACGATAGGAGCATATTTATTATAATCACTCATTATAAGAGTTTGCAACTTGCGATAAATCCAATAAATTGATTTATCATCAGCTTCATTTGTTCCTTGTTGATATCCTGCAATAAACTCATCATTACCAAAATAATAAGGCAAATACACACTCAAATCAGCCATTCCTATTGCGACATAATTTAACCTACCTATTTCTTTAGGAAGCCACGGTCTAACTTGCATAATGTGAGATTCATAAGTTCTAAACACACTCACAACACGGTAAATGTTTTCATTTTCATTGAAATTTGCATATGGATCATATTTTGTTCCATCATAGTGCGATCTTAAAGCTTTTTTAAATCATCCACACTAAGTTTTTGCTCAGGTTGCAAAAACACATTAAAATTAGCACCATTTTTTACATCTTGATTTAAAGATGGATTAAACATTTTTTGTATCCACCAAACTCTAGGATAATTATAAGTTAAATCTCTATCATCATTTCTTGTATAAACTTTAAAAAAATCAAAATCCTTATCCACTTTAGGATTATACGCTTTATGTATTATGGCAAAATTTATTAAATTTTTAGAATGCAAGGTATTTTCATCGTTGAATTTTAGTTGTTTTAGCCTACCTTGATTCGCACTAACAAAATACGACTTATTAGGAATTTTTACAGCCATCCACTGATGTGCTGTAGCACTTTCTAAATACCAAATTTCTTTAGAATCCACAAAAGCTACTCCAAAGCCCTCAGCAGCTCCTTGTTTTTCTATAATATCACCCAATAATAAAACACCTTCTTTTGCACTTTTAATTCTTGGAAGCAAAACATCCAAAATATCATCTTCGCTAATGCCATTTTTCTCATTATAAGGATCAAATTTTAAAAGTTCATCTTTTGCATAAATTGATTCAGTAGCACTTATCCCAACACCCATTTCATTAAAACCAGTAGCACCGTGTAATTTACTTTGCCAATTAGCTATAGTGCTATATTGAAAAGATTTAGTAGGTAAAGGGTAGGTAAAATCATTCATTCCTTGATGTGTTTTAGTGCTATAAATACCTTTTTGATTTTCAACTCTTGGGTGGATTAGAAAAACTTGTGCTTTATCTGCTTTACTATCAGCACTTCTTGCAACCAACATAGAGCCATCTTTACTTGCTTCATTTGGTACTAAAATAGTAGTGCAAGCTAAAGCATTATTAAACAAAGCACCAAAAAGTACACAGTTTGTAAGAAAACTAAACTTTTTCATTTTCTCTCCTTTAAATTTAAGAAATTAAAAAAGTATATTCTTATCAAAATAAATTTAAAATTAAAAATAAAATATTGTTTTTATTATAAAATAATAATTATTTATAAATAAATATATTTTTCAAGAAAAATCAACTGGATCTATATCGCAAGTAATATTTTTAAAATTTAAAGCAAAATGCTCAAATTTTACAAGCTCTTGGTGAGTATTAGCACGCAATAATACATAAAAACGCCATTTTTTATTTAGCATTTCAATACCACAAGCACCATGGCCTACTAATTGCACTTGTTTTAATTCTTGAACTTTATTAGCTATAAATTCACATAAATTTAAAGCTTTGTTTTTATCCTCATCTTCAATAATTAGCCTTAAAAGTCTTTTAAATGGAGGGTAAAGCCCGCTCCTAGCATTTAATTCATCTTTTAAAAAACTATCGTAATCTTGTATATATTTTTCAAAAAAAGATCTATTCTTAGTTTGTAAAAGCACCCTACCCTCACCCTTTCGACCTGCACGACCTGCTACTTGCATAGCAAGAGCCAAAGTCTCTTCTAAGGCTTTAAAATTAGGTCTAAATAAATACTCATCAAGACCTAAAATCACACTTAAATCCACGTTGTGATAATCATGCCCTTTAGCAAGCATGGAAGTGCCTACTAAAATATCAATTTTTTCTTGGTTAAAATCTTTTAAAATCATATCAAGCTTTTTTACACTGCTAATCTCATCACTATCAAATCTTTTTATGATAGGATTAAACTCAGCTAATTCTTTTTCTAAAAGCTCACAAAGCTCTGCTGTGCCCATTTTTTTAGCTTCAAGCATAACTCCATTGCAAGTTGGGCAGGTTTGATCGATTTCTTTAGTGAAATTACAATAATGGCATTTTAATGCATTTTTATTTTTGTGCAAACTCAAAGCAATAGAACAAAAAGGGCATTTAATAGTATTAGCGCATTCTTTGCATAAAATTTGTCTAAAATTTGCCCTTGTAGGCAAAAATACCACGGCTTGCTTTTTATTTCTTAAGCTAATTTTTAATTCTAAAAGTAATTTTGACGAAATACTAAGCTCACTCTCATCGTATAAAAACTGCTTTTTACTTTCAAAGAAAGTTCCTTTAAGCCTAAAACAAGGATGTTTATAAAAACTTACAACACTTGGAGTAGCAGAACCTAAAAGAACTTTTATATGCATTTTTTTTGCTATAAATAAAGCCAAATCTCTTGCATTGATTTTTGGATTATTAGAAGCTTTATAAGAATTATCATGCTCTTCATCAATAATAATCAAACCCAAATTCTTAAAAGGTAAAAACAAAGCCGACCTAGCTCCCACTACCAAAAGAGCTTTTGAATTTGCTAAATCTTGCAAATATTCTTGCTTTTTTTTCTTAGTAATTTTAGAATGCCACAAGAAAAAATGCTCGCCAAAATACACTTTTAATCTTTTTTGCATTTGTGGAGTTAGAGCGATTTCTGGCATTAAAAGCAAAACCTGCTTTCCTTGCTCTAAATATTCTTTTATCAAGCTAATATAAATTTCAGTTTTACCACTTCCTGTATCACCAAATAGCAAACTAGTTTGTTTGGTTTTTATAAATTCCAAAGCCTCTTGTTGATTTTTACTTAAACTAGGTGCTTTTTCTATATAAATTTTTTCATTTTTATACTCTTTAATACTTTCAAACATACCTAAAACAAAAGCTATTTTACCAGCATAATAATAAGCAATAAATTGAGCGAGTTCGTATTGATATTGCGTTAGTTTAAAACCTGTTTTTTCCTTTATAGCTTGGGTTTTAAAATCAGGCTTTGAACATTTTTGTAAAATTATAGCTTTGAGATTTTTTTTCCTTGCAAGATCAACTATTACCTCATCTAAAATTTCAAATTCTTCTTCACTTTCGTAAGTTAAGGTATCTAAATAATATCCTTTAATAGCAAGTTGATAAAAATTCAAAACCCATAATCCTTACAATTTAAACTCACACATTCTAAAAAAACTTTTTCACTATTATAAGAAAAATCTATGTAATTTTTAGAATTTATAAAAAATCTATATTGAGTATTTGCTATTTTCATCCACGATTTTTTAGATGAAATGATTGGTTTTTCTAAAACGCTGTAAGTGCATTGTTTTGTATTTTTATGATTTTGAGAATGAGAACATACAAATAATTTTTGATTTTCACTATTTATCAAAGCTTCATCTAAAATTGCTGGAAAATCCTTACTTTCTTTAAATAAAAACTGATTTCTAAGTAAAGACAAAGAAGCATTGATAAGCTCCACCTCACTTTTTACTTGAATGAGTTTAGCATCATTTTTTCCAAAAGAAAAATACGGATAAGCAATTACGCTAAGAATAGCAATAATCATCATACAAAAAACAAGCTCTATCAAAGTAAAAGCTTTTTTTGTTTGCATTTATTTTATTTCTTCATCGATAGTATTGATAAGTTTATTGAGTTCTTTTTTTAAGATATAGTTTTCATAGCTAAGTTTTACAAAAGCATTAATGAAATTTGCAAGCTCTATCTTGCCTGTACCTCCAGAAATTAAAGCAATTTCATCTTCAAGATGATTTGCAAATTCATTACTGCATGTTACAACAAAGTCTTTTGCATAGACATTAATTGTAACTTTTCTTTGGTTATTGTTTGCCAAGAACTGCCTCTATTTTTTTGATCACATCTTCGCTTTCAATATTTTTATTTTTAAGCTCTTCTTCTAAACGTGCGATTTGATTGTTTTTAGCTTCATTTTGTGCTTTTACACTTACTAATTCATTTCTTAAATTTTCATTGATTTCACATACTTCATTATATTTAGCCAAAAGCTCATTTACTTTATCTGTCATTGTGTTGATTATTCTTTCATCATACATATTTTCTTGCCTTTATTGATTTTATATTTAGAGTATTTTAAACACATAATTGTAACAAAAAAAAATTTAATTTTGCATAGCTTTTTGTTTTAAAATTTAAATTTTTACAAAAAATTTTGTGTAAAATTAGCAAAAATACAAGTTAGGAAAATTTATGTTTGAACTTACTAGTGATTTTAAGCCAAGTCCTGATCAAAAACAAGCCATTGATGGTATAGTAAAAAGCATTAAAGCGGGTAATAAATACCAAACCTTGCTAGGTGTTACAGGCAGTGGAAAAACTTTCACTATGGCAAATATCATCAAAAACTTAAACATGCCTACTCTTATCATGAGTCACAATAAAAGCTTATGTGCGCAACTTTATAGCGAATTTAAAGGTTTTTTTGCAAATAATCATGTGGAGTATTTTATAAGCTATTATGATTATTATCAGCCAGAAGCTTATATACCAAGAACAGATGTTTTTATAGAAAAAGATAGTTCCACTAATGAAGATTTAGAAAGATTAAGACTAAGCACAAGTGCTTCGCTTTTAAGTTATGATGATGTTATTTGTATAGCTAGTGTTTCAGCAAATTATGGTTTGGGAAATCCAAGTGAGTATGTAGGTATGGTTTTAATTTTAGAACTAAATATGCAAATTTCACAAAAAGAACTTTTAAAAAAACTTGTAGACATGGGTTATAAACGCAATGATAATTTCTTTGATAGAGCTGATTTTAGAGTAAATGGAGATATAGTAGATATATATCCAGCTTATTATGAAGATGAAGCTATTAGGCTTGAGTTTTTTGGCGATGAGCTTGAGGCGATGTATCATTATAATGTCTTAGAAAATAAAAAAGGTAAAGATTTAAAAAAATTCATACTTTACCCAACCAGTCAATTTAGCGTAGGTGAAGTTAGGCTTAAAGAGGCTATAAAAGGTATAAAAGCTGAATTAAATGAACGCCTTGCTTATTTTGAAAATGAAAATAAACTCGTAGAAGCACAAAGGTTAAAACAAAGAGTAGAATTTGACCTTGAAATGCTTCAAAGCACTGGAATGTGTAAAGGAGTTGAAAATTATGCTTTGCATTTAACAGGGCTTAAAAGTGGTGATACACCTTATACACTTTTTGATTATTTTGCTATTAAAAACCAAGACTTTTTAGTCATTGTGGATGAATCTCATGTATCTTTACCACAATTTCGCGGGATGTTTGCAGGGGATAGAAGTAGAAAACAAACTTTGGTTGATTATGGTTTTCGCTTGCCAAGTGCCTTAGATAATAGACCTTTGATGTTTGATGAATTTATTAATAAAAATTGTAAATTTTTATTTGTTTCAGCTACACCTGCACCTTTAGAACTAGAATTAAGCAAAGAAAATATTTTTTATCAAATCATGCGTCCAACAGGGCTTTTAGATCCTAAAATAGAAATCAAAGATAGTGAAAATCAAGTAGAAATTTTATACGATGAAGCTAAAAAAGTTATAGAACGCAATGAAAGAGTTTTAATAACCGTTTTAACTAAAAAAATGGCTGAAGAGCTTAGTAAATACTACTTAGAACTTGGCTTAAAAGTAAAATACATGCACTCAGAAATTGATGCAATAGAGCGTAATGAAATCATCCGTGGTTTAAGAAGTGGTGCTTTTGATATTTTAATCGGGATTAATCTTTTAAGAGAAGGACTTGACTTGCCTGAAGTTTCTCTTATAGCCATTATGGATGCAGATAAAGAAGGCTTTTTAAGAAGTACCACTGCACTCATTCAAACGATGGGGCGTGCTGCTAGAAATGTCAATGGAAAAGTTTTACTTTTTGCCAAAAAAATCACAAAATCTATGCAAGAAGCTATCGATACTACTAACAAAAGAAGGGCTTTACAAGAAGCTTATAATAAAAAACACAACATCACACCAACCTCAGTAAAAAGAAATATAGAAGAAAGTTTAAAACATGAACTTGAGCAAGGAGAAATTTATCGTAAAGGCAAAGAACTTGAAAAAATGCCTGCAAAAGAACGCGCTAAAATAGTAAAAGAATTAAGAAAACAAATGTTAGAAGCAGCTAAAAATCTTGAATTTGAAAAAGCGGCAATGCTTAGAGATGAGATTAATAAATTAAGAACTTTATAATCCCTTAAAATAAGGGATTATTTATTTGCTCTTTCTATATACTCTCCACGCACAGTATCAACGCGAATTACTTCCCCTTCTAATACATGGAAAGGAATTTGCACTACTGCACCTGTTTCTAAAGTAGCTGGCTTTTTGTTTGAACCTTGAGTATCACCTTTAAAATTTGGTGCTGTTTCGATAATTTTAAGCTCCATTACTTGAGGCACTTCCACACCTATTGCTTTTCCATTGTGGAATAAAACATCCACCATAGTTCCATCAAGCATCCATTTTTTAGCTTCACCCACATCTTCATCGCTAATTGCAACTTGCTCATAAGTTTGAGTATCCATAAATTGACAATTTTCACCATCATCGTATAGATATTGCATTTGTTTTTCTTCTAAATTTGGAGATTCACATTTATCTCCTGCATGGAAAGTTTTTTCTAAAACCTTACCATCGATAAAAGATTTAATTTTAATACGTACAAAAGCAGGACCTTTTCCTGGTTTTACGTGTTGATATTCTACGATTTTAAAAGGAATACCATCAATTTCTATTTTTAAACCTTTTTTTAAATCTCCCATTCCATAAGAAGCCATATATTTTCCTTAATTTTAAAATTAAAAAATAATTGTAACAATTAAGGCTTATAAAAAGCCTTAAATTTCTGCATATTCTGCAAAAATACAAGCATCAACTGCCCTTAATTCCTCAAGTAAAGCTTTTGAAATTTTTGCATCAAGCAAAATCACAGCTAAAGCTTTTCCAAAGCCATTTCTACCAAGTCTAAAATCAGCTATATTGACATTATTTTTAGCTAAAATTCCGCTAACATTAGCAATAACTCCTGGTATGTCATTATTATTTAAAATTATCATTTTCCCTTTTGGTTTAAAATCTACATCAAAACCGTTTAATTCTACTATTCTTTGTTCATTTTCACCAAAAATAGTCCCTGAGATAGAAAGGTTAGAATTATCTGTAATTACCTTTATGGTGATTTTGTTACTATAACCACTACTTGGTAAAATACAAGAAGAAAGTTCCACACCCTTGTCTTTAGCTACAAAATGTGCGTTAATATAATTAATATTTTCACCTAAAATTCCTCTTAAAACACTCACTGTTGCAAAAGTTAGCAAAGACACATTATACTCACTAATTTGTCCTTCACTTTCAAGTTTAATAGCCTTAATAGGAGTTTTATCAAGCTGAGCAGCCAAAAAGCCCATTTTAGAAATAAGCTCAATATAAGGTGCTACAAAACTTGGCAAATCTTCAGTTTTAATTGGTAAATTTAAAGCATTAGGATAAGAAATTCCTCTTGCAGCATTTAAAGCTTGCTCGCATGCTTGGATAGCTATATTTTCTTGACTTTCTAAAGTATTTGCACCAAGATGAGAAGTAACAGAAACATTTTCAAAATCTAAAAATGGATGATTAGTTGCAGGTTCTTTATTAAACACATCGATACCAAGCCAAGCTATTTTACCACTTTTTAATCCCTCACACAAAGCATCTTCATTATACAGACCACCTCTGGCGCAATTTATCAATCTTACACCATCTTTCATTTTAGAAATTTCTTCAAAAGAAATCATATCTGTTGTTTCTTTTGTTTTTGGTGTATGTATGGTAATAAAATCACTTTGAGTTAAAATTGTATCTAAAGAATTCACGCACTCAATACCCAAATCAGTCATTTTAGAAGCTACCACATAAGGATCATAAGCTATAACTTTCATACCAAAAGCTTTTGCGCGTACAGCTACTCTTGAACCTATATTACCAAAACCTATAACCCCTAAAGTTTTGTTCATAAGTTCAACACCATACCACTTTTCTCTTTCCCATCTTCTTTGTATTTTTAAAAAATTATGAGCATTTACAAAAGATCTTGCAGAGCATAATAGGTGATTCATAGTAAGTTCAACCGCTGCTATGGTATTAGCCGTTGGTACATTCATAACTATAATGCCTTTTTTAGAACATTCATCTATATCAACATTATCAACCCCAACACCTGCTCTAACTAAAGCTTTTAAATTAGAACATGCATTGATAAATTTCAAATCCACATCTGTTGAACTTCTAGTAATAGCTACATCCACATCACTTAATTTTGTCAAAAGCTCATCTTTAGGTAAATGCGCTGCTTCAATAAGCTCTACATCATCAGCTTTTCTTAAAAGCTCCACACCTTTGTCTAATATTGCATCACATACAATAATTTTTTTCATAACCAAACCTCCTTTAATTTTGCATTTATGTTGTAAATTTTTAATTTGTCGATCAGTGTGTTTAAAACTTTTTCATTATTTGTATCTAAATAAATTGCCACTTCATCTTTGCTTTGTGTTAAAGTGTATTTGATAAAAAAAGAATGCAAAGTTTGCTTTAAACAAAACATAGAATAAACATCGTTTTTATTTACATCGAGCATATAAAATTTTTGTTTTGGTTTTACTACAGAATCATCCATATTAAAACTCATATAAAATTCATTCGCTGCTGGAGAAAAATCATTAACTTTAAGATTTGAAAGTTTATCTTGCCAAGTTTGTGGCAACTCTTTTTTTATCTCATCAAAAGAATATTTAACATTTTGTGAGATAGGTAAATTTCCAACACTTACATATCTCACCATAAAAACAAAAGCAACAATCAAAACTAGGCTTAAAAAGCCTAAAATACCATAAAGGGTATATTTTTTCATTTGTTATTATGAAAGTTGATCTTTGATAATATCACCTAAAGTTACTTTATCATTATCATTGATTTCATTTAACGCTTCTCTTTCTTTCATTCTTGCAAGACTTTTTACGCTTAAACGAATTCTATTTTTCTTTTCATCAATGAAAACAATTAAAGCTTCTATTGTATCGCCTACTTTTAAACTTGAAAAATCAATATTACCCAAATCTTCTTTGTGAATTAGTGCATCAACGCCCTCTTCAAGCTCAACAAAAACTCCAAAATCCTTAATATCTCTAATTTTTCCTGAGATAATATCATTTACTTGGTGTTTTTGTGCATAAACCTGCACAGGACTTTTTTGCAATTCTTTAGTACTTAAAGAAATTTTTTGATTTTCTTTGTCAAGCTTGATGATTTTAACTTCTATAACATCACCAACTTTATACATATCTTTGCATTTATCGTTTCTATTCCATGAAGCATCTTCATTATGCAACAAACCTTCTAAGTTTGCAATTTTTACAAAGGCACCAAAATTAGTTACAGAAGTAACACTACCTTTTACCACATCACCTACCTTATGTGATTTTAAAAACTCATCAAAAGGTTTTGCTAATAAATTTTTTAAAGAAACTCTAAGTCTTCTTTCTTTAGCATTAATCTCAATTACTTCTACATCAAGCTCTTGACCTTCGCTAATATAATCTTTTGGGTTTTTAGCATTTTTATCCCAAGAAATTTCACTTATATGTAAAAATCCTTCTATATCATTTCCCAAATCAACAAAAGCACCATATGGCTCTATATTTGAAACTGTAACCTTAATGGTGTCACCAACCTCTAAACCATCTTTAATTTCATCCCAAGGATCAGGCATAGCAAGTTTGATAGATAAAGAAAGATGTTTTTTATCTTTATCATATTTAATCACTTTTACAGGAACCTTATCACCCTCATTATATAATGAACTAGGATTTACTGGCCCTTTATAAGAAATTTCACTATAGTGAACCAAACCATCAACACCGCCTACATCAACAAACATACCATAGGTAGTGATTTTTTTAACAATACCTTCTATAATTTCTTCTTGATTTAACACATTTGAGATAATCTCTTTGCGTTTTTTTCTTTCTTCATCTACTATTTTTTTTCTAGAAACTACTATGCTTTGAGCTTCTTTATCAATTTTGATGATTTTAACTTTGAAAGTTTTGTTGATGATGTTATTTGAATCTTTAAAGCTACTTTGTGATTTTGGCAAGAAAAATTCTACTCCATTTTCATCCACAGCCACAAAGCCACCTCTATTTTTACCAATGATTTTTACATCAAATATACTTTCATCATCTTTATAATTATCAATAAATTCTTTAACTTTTTGCTTTCTTAAAGCTTTTTTATGAGAAAGTAAAGATCTGCCACCGCGAGAACCCACTATAGCAACTTCTAATGTATCGCCTTCTTTGAAGATAAATTCGCCTTTGTCATTTTGAATTTCTTCTATTGCTAAAATACCTTCTGATTTTTGCCCTACATTTACAAATACCTCATCACCTTTAATCGCGACAATTATACCCTGTGTAGTTGCCTCCTCATCAGACTTGAAAGATTCCTCAAGCATTTGCTCAAAATCTTCTTCTATGATAATATCCTCTAGTCTGTTTTGAACTTTTTTGTTCACCTCGCTCATCGTGGTCCTTTGTTTTAAATTTTAATTCTTGATTATAGTATTGTTTTCTTTAAACTTAGTTAATTTTGGTGTATTCTTTGATTTTTTCCAAAACCAAATCAATCACCCAATCAGGTGTAGAAGCACCTGCACTAATACCGCATTTTTCTTTGCCACTAAACCATTCTTTTTGAATTTCTTTTTCATTTTCGATTAAATAGCTATCCTCGCAGTAGTTTTTTGCTATCAAAAAAAGTTGCTTAGTATTAGCTGAATTTTTTCCTCCAACTATTATCATTACATCACTTTTTTTAGCAAGCTCATTGATTGCTTCTTGATTTTTAAAAGTCGCATCACATATGGTATTAAAAACGCGCACTTCCTTAACCCTAAGCATTAAATAATTTACAATTTCCATAAATTTTTCTATCTTTTTTGTAGTTTGTGATACCACTGCAATTTTAGAAGGCAATTTAATATCAAATAATTCTTTTTCATCAAGAACCACATAAGCTTTAGTACTTACATAACTTCTAACCCCTTTTACTTCAGGATGATTTTCATCTCCAAAAATCACAACTTCATAGCCTTCATTACTCATTTGCTCGCAAATTTTTTGAGGTTTAGTTACAAAAGGACAAGTTGCATCAAAAATTTCTATATCTTTTTGCTTTAATTTTTCTAAATCTTGCTTTGTAATACCATGAGTTCTAATGATGGCTTTTTTTTCTGTGCTTAATTCATTAATATCATTTAATGTTTTAACATTATAATTTTTCCAAAGTCTTGTGATTTCTTCATTATTATGAATTAAAGGGCCTATAGTAGCTGCATCCTTAATCTGTTCAGCCTTTTTAATAGCTCTTTTTACCCCAAAACAAAATCCATAGCTTTTTGCTAGTTCAATCTCCAATTTTAGCTCCTATTTGCTTTAAAATCTCAATAAAATTTGGAAAAGAAGTTTTAATACATTCACTATCATCTACTTCCATTCCACATCTTAAACCTAAAATTAAAAAACTCATCGCAATTCTATGATCTCCAAAGCTTTCTATTTTAGCACTTTTAACTTCGCCACCTTCTACTTCAAAACCATCTTCTAATTCTTTTACTTTTATGCCACATTTTTGCAAATTTAATACAATTGATTTGATTCTATCACTTTCTTTTACGCGTAATTCTTTAGCATTTTTTATAATGCTTTTTCCTTTTGCACAAGCAAAAGCTATAGCCAAAGCTGGAATTTCATCAATCAACCATGCGATATTTTCACTCACATTTACCGCCTTTAAAGGCGCACTTTCAACATAAATTTCTCCAATACTTTCAAAATCTTCATTGGTAATATTATAGGTGATCTTTGCACCCATTTTTTCTAAAATTTTAAAGGCTTCAATACGTGTTTTATTTAACAAAACATTTTTTAAAACTACTTTTGAATGAGGTAAAATACAAGCAGCTAAGGCAAAGTAAAAGGCCGATGATGGATCATTTGGTACACATACTTCAAATGCTTTTAATTTTTCTTTTAGAGGATTGATTTTGATAAAAGTTTTTTCCTCATTTAAATATTCAATACAAGCTCCCATTTTATTAAGTATAATCTCACTATGATCTCTTGAAAGCTCAATTTCTTTAAAATAACTTTCTTTTTTGGCAAATAAAGCTGCTAAGATTAAAGCTGATTTTACCTGAGCTGAAGCAATATTACTACTAAAATCAAAACCATCTAACTTAGCCCCTTGTATACAAATAGGTGCTAGATTTGCATTAGCTCTTCCATAAATTTTAGCTCCTAAACTCATCAAAGGCTCACTTACACGTCTCATCGGCCTAGCATTTAAATAACAATCCCCACTAAGAACAAAAAATTCATCTTCAATAGCGCTTAAAAGACCTATTAAAAGTCTCATAGCTGTACCTGAATTGCCACAATCTAAAACACAATTTGGAGATTTTATATATTTTGGAGCTTTAATGCAAATTAATCCATCAATTTCTTCAACCTCAGCTCCCAAGGCTTGAATGATTGCTAAAGTATGTAAAGTATCTTGGGCTTTTAAATAATTTTTAATTTTGCAAGTTCCTTGGGTAAGCAAAGAAAAGATAGCAAAGCGATGAGATATAGACTTATCAGAAGCTATATCTTCAAGCTCTGCTGTAAAAGAACTAATAGGACTGATTTTCATCGAAGTTTTAAACCATACTCATCATCTAAAGCTTTGATGATTTTATCAATATATTCAAGAATAATATTATCTTCTAAGGTTTTTTCAAAATCTCTAAATACTAAATTAATAGTCAAGCTATAAAAATCGCCTAAATTCTCATCTGTATATAAATCTACTACTCTAAAACTTTCTAATCTTTCAATATCTAATTTAGCAATGGTATGTTTGATTTTTTCATATTCAAAACCCTTAGGTATAACTATACTTAAGTCCCTGCTCATAGATGGAAATTTAGAATAAGCTTTAGCGGTTTTAAAGTCTTGTTTTAAGCCTTCTAAATCAAGCTCACAAATATAAGTTTTAACCAAATCTCTTTTATTTTCTATACTTAAATGCACTCTACCTATAAACCCTATACGCTTACCATTTTTATATACATTTGCTTGCTCATATGGGCTTAAAAATACATATTCTGATTTTTGCAAACTAAAATCACCTATAATGCTTTTTAATTCTGCTAAAAAAGTATAAAAATCTACCAAAACAGGCTTGGCCTTATTTGTGATTTTAGCTTCTTCTTTGTAGCCACTAAAGATCATCGCAAATTTAGCATGCTCATTTGAAAACTCATCAAAAACACTACCACATTCAAAAAGTTTGATTTTCTTTTTTGAATTTCTTAGATTAAAGCTTGCTGCATTTAAAAGGTGATTTATCAAAGTGCTTCTTAAAGTATTAAGTTCATTGGTGATAGGATTAATAAGCTTATTTTTAATGCATTTAAATCCTAATTGACCTAATTCTTCTTCATTATCTAAAACATAATGCACACTTTCAAAATATCCATTACTACTTGCTTTTAATCTTAAATTTTTAAGCTCTTGATAATCAAAATATACTTGATTTAGGCGATTTTTTTCTTTAAATTCTAAAGCTTTTGATGGGATATTATCAATGCCAACAATTCTTACTATCTCTTCACTAATATCAGCTATATTTGCTATATCACTGCGATGAAGTGGGATTTTGATATTAAATTGCTCATCATTTACTACACTTATTTCAAAGCCTAGTTTTTTAAGAATTTTTACTAAATTATTTTTATCTATAGGCATACCAATGATTTTATCAATCTCTGCACCAAAAATACCAATAATATTTGCTTCATTTTCTTTAAAAACTTGTTGACTTCCAGAAAAAACACTCATCGCACTAATTTTCAAGCACTCATTAAATAAATACTCCATTCCCAAAGAAAGCTTAGGCTCACTACCTCTTAAAGAACGATATATAGTGTCATTTTTCTTTTTATAAAAGGCCATTGCATTTGCTATAGTTTGAGGATGAGTATAACTTGCTTCTATAATGATGATTTTGCTCTCATCATTAATTTTAAATTTATCTTCTTGCTCTATACCCGCTAAAGCAATCAACTCATCTTTATAATAAACTCCATATTCTCCATGTTCTTGAGTTTTAATTTCTAAAACAATCTTTTCATCGATTTGACAATCTTGACAAAGTTTATGAAAATCATAAGCACAAAAAATCACTCCACTTGCATGAGTTGCATATGTTAAAAGATTTTCTATGTTATTATTTTTATATGCTTCAATCAAGGCAAGGCGAATTTGTATCGTAATATTTAGCTTAAATTCTTCTTTAATCTCTAATGCTTTATAAGCAAAAAAGCCTTCAACATCACTCTGATTTTTAACACTTAGTATTCTTCCTATACCTACGCTATTTTCGCTTTCTTTTAAAGGATTTAATTCTTTTAAATTTAAATCAAGTGCTGCGCTTAAATCTCTAGCAACACCATATAAGCTCAAGCAATCTCCGCGATTTGGAGTAAGCTCAATTTCAATTAATTCATCATTAAAAAGTTCATAATCATTTAAAGCTTTTCCTAGAACTAATTCTCCCATGCTTTCATCTAAAACCATAATGCCTTCATTGCTTTTTCCAAAACCAAGCTCACTAGAAGAGCAAATCATACCCATAGATTCAACCCCTCTAAGTTTGGCAGGTTTTATCTCAAGTCCATTTGGAAGCACTGCACCCACTAAAGATACGGCTACAAATTGATCTTTATCAACATTTTTTGCACCACAAACAATTTGTAAAATTTCATTCCCAACATCTACTTTGCAAATATTCAATTTATCTGAATTTTCATGTTTAACTTTTTCTAAAACCTTACCTATTACAACTTTTTGGGGAGCTTTGACACTTTTGAAACTATCAACTTCTAATCCTATAGAATTTAAAGTATTTACTATAGTTTGCGTTGATATTTCACTTAAATCAATCCATTCATTTAACCAATTTCTACTAATAATCATCTAAATTGCTCCAATAATCTTAAATCACCTTCAAACATAGAACGCAAATCAGGAATTTTATGTAAAAGCATAGCAAAACGCTCCACACCCAAACCAAAAGCATAGCCACTTACATTTTTATAACCAACAAATTTATAAACATTAGGATCAACAACACCACATCCTAAAACTTCAAGCCATCCTGTTTGCTTACAAACCCTACATCCACAACCTTTACAAAATACACAAGAAATATCTACTTCAGCAGATGGCTCTGTAAAAGGAAAAAAGCTAGGTCTAAAACGCACTTTTACATCACCAAACATATGTTTTAAAAAATGTTCTAGCATATCTTTTAAATTTGCAAAATTTACCTTATCACCCTCTTCTACCACAAGTCCTTCCACTTGATGGAACATAGGTGTATGGGTAATATCAAAGTCTCTTCTAAAAACTGCACCTGGTGCTATCATTCTAATAAGTGGTTTTTGAGATAGCATAGTTCTAATTTGAACTGGAGAAGTTTGGGATCTAAGCAAGGTTTTATCTTCAAAATAAAAAGTATCTTGCATATCTCTTGCAGGATGATTTTGTGGTAAATTTAATGCTTCAAAATTATGAAAATCATCCTCAATCAAAGGCCCTTTTTCTATGCTGAAATTTAAAGCTGTAAAATATTCTATGATTTTATCCATAGTTTGCATGATTGGGTGCAAAGCACCTGCATTTGAAGTTTCATCAAAAAAGCTAAAATCTTGCACATCTTGTTTCATTTTTTCATTTAAAGCTTTTTCTTCTAATTCTTTTAATTTTATTTGATAAGCTTCATTAAATTCATCTCTTGCTTTATTTAAACCATTAGCAAATTCTTTTTTTTCTTCACCTTGCAAATCTTTTAACTTTGCAAATTCCAAAGTCAAAATACCTTTTTTTCCTAAAACACTTACTTTTATATTTTCAAGTTCTGCTAAAGTACTTGCAGAAGCAATTTTTTCTATCATATCTTGCAATTTTAGCTCCAACTAAATTTTTTTTAAACATTCTAATGTAAAATTATTTAAAATTAGCAAAAATAACAAAAAAAGGACTATTAAATGAGAGAAAAAACCGTATTTGAACTAATCATAGAAGGAAAAATCCCTGCTAATAAAGTTTTAGAAAGTGAAAAATTTTTAGCCTTTCATGATATTAATCCTAAAGCACCTATTCATATTTTAATCATTCCAAAAGAACATTTTGAAAACTTTCAAGAATTAAGACCTGAATTAATGAGTGAAATGACACAATTTATCCAAGAATTAGCTACTCTTTTAGGACTTGATAAAAGTGGGTATAGATTAATCACAAATTGTGGAAAAAATAGCGGACAAGAAGTCTTTCATTTACATTTTCATATGTTAGGTGGATTTGAGCTTCCAAAAAATAAAGAAACCCAAATCAATCCTGAATCACTATTCTAAAAAGAGCTTAACTCTTTTTAGATAGCAGGACCAGCTAATTTAAATTCTGCTCCTTCTTTTACATCTTCATAGCGTTTAAAATTTTCTATAAACATTTTTGCAAGCTTTAATTTGGTTTCCTCATAAGCTTTTTTATCTTCCCAAGTATTAATAGGGTTTAATAACTTACTTTCTACACCCGCTAATTCTTTTGGAACTGCAAGATTAAATAAATCATAGTTTTCAAACTCACAATTTTGTATGCTACCATCTAAAATCGCATTAATGCAAGCTCTAGTAGCTTTAATACTCATTCTTTTGCCTACACCATAAGCTCCACCGCTCCAACCGGTATTTACTAGATAAACATTCACATTATGCTTGCTGATTTTTTCGCCCAAAAGTTTTGCATAAACAGTTGGGTGTAATGGCAAAAACACTTCTCCAAAACAAGCTGAAAAAGTCGCAACAGGCTCAGTAATACCTCTTTCAGTTCCTGCTACTTTTGCAGTATAACCACTTAGAAAATAATACATTGCTTGTTCTTTACTAAGTTTACTAACCGGAGGTAAAACACCAAAAGCATCTGCTGAAAGGAAAATAATATTACTAGGATGACCTGCGCTAAGACTTGGCTCGTGATTTAAAATATGTTCTATCGGATAAGAAACTCTAGTATTTTCAGTTTTAGAACCATCATTGAAATCAACACTTAAATCATCTTTTAAAACTACATTTTCTAAAAGTGCATTTTGCTTTATAGCTCCATAAATTTCTGGCTCACTTTGAGGGTCAAGGTTAATACATTTTGCATAACAACCTCCTTCAAAATTAAACACACCCTCATCATCCCAACCATGCTCATCATCGCCTATTAATTTTCTTTTTGGATCGGTTGAAAGAGTAGTTTTACCTGTACCGCTAAGTCCAAAGAAAAGCGCCACATCACCTTTTTCTCCAACATTAGCACTACAATGCATAGGAAGTTTATTTTCTAGCGGAAGCCAGTAATTCATCATAGAAAAAATTCCTTTTTTCATCTCTCCGCCATACCAAGTCCCACCAATTACTGCTATATTTTTTTCTATGTTAAAAATGACAAAAACTTCTGAATTTAAACCATCTTTTTCATAGTCTTCATTCACACATTTGCAAGCATTATACACCACAAAATCAGGTTTAAACTCACCAAGCTCTTCTTCTTTTGGACGAATAAACATATTTTTTACAAAATGCGCTTGCCAAGCAATTTGTGTTACAAAACGCACAGCTTTGCGACTTTTTAACGAAGCACCACAATATGCATCTTGGATATAAATATCACTATTACTAAGTTGCTTTTTAGCTTTTGCTAAAAGTTTTTCAAATAATTCCTCGCTAATAGGTTGGTTAATCTTACCCCAAGCAATATATTTTTGTGAAGGATCTTGTTTTACAAAATATTTATCCTTAGGGCTTCTTCCGGTAAAAATTCCCGTATCCACACTAAGGGTACCATTTTTAGTACATACACCTTCATTGTTATTTTTTTCATGTTTTAAAAGCTCATCATAACTAAGATTATGAAAAACTTGCCCGATATTTTCTAAACCTAAATTTTCTAAACCTATCATTTTTGCCTCCTTATTTATAAGTCATTAAAACCTGGCCTTCACTTACACTCTCACCAGTATTTATTAAAAGTTCTGCAATTTCTCCATCTTTACTTGCACTAACTTCAATCTCCATTTTCATAGCTTCAAGCACAGCTACAACTTGACCTGCTTTAACACTGTCATTTTCTTTTACTAAAATTTTAAATACATTTGCATTCATACTCGCAACTATGGCATTAGCACTATCATCTACTTGTGCCTTTTTCACTTCTGTTTTGTCTGAATTTACCTTGACAGCACTTTTAACATTAACATCTCTATCAAAACCTGCACTTACTTCCACATGGTATTTATTACCATTAACTGAAACGGTAAATTGATTTTCATTAATAAGACTTGGTTTTAATTTGCTATTTTTTCTAACATTAACCTTAGCTTCGCCTTTTAAGAAAGCTATACCTTTTTCTTTACAAGCTGCAACGATAAAAATATTTTCTTCACTTGTTTCTAAATTTTCCTTTTCCAATAAGTTTTTAATATAAGCTATACTTTTACTCTCATCTGCATCAGCGATATCTGTAGCTAATTTTGTAGTTGGTTCTAATTTTAATTGCTCGCTTGCAAGTTTAATTACTTCAGGATCTGGAACAACGGGAGTTTTTCCAAAATATCCTAAAACCATCTTACCATACCCATCTGCTATTTTTTTCCAAGGTCCAAACATTACATTATTAAAAGCTTGTTGAAAATAAAACTGCGATACAGGAGTAACCGAAGTGCCATAGCCACCTTTTTCTACTACTTCTTGCATGGCTTTTATAACTTGAGGAAATTTATCTAAAATATTATTATCTCTCATCATTTGTGTATTAGCGGTTAATGCTCCACCTGGCATAGGTGAAAAAGGTATTAAAGGATTTACCGCTGTTGCTTCAGGTGGTAGAAAATAATCTTTTAAACAATCTTTTAACACTTCTTCATATTTTAAAATTTTCTCTTCATCCAAACCAAGATCAAAATTACTTCCCTTTAAAGCATGAAGCATGGTTAAAATATCAGGTTGAGAAGTACCACCACTAACAGGAGCAGCAGCTAAATCTATACCATCAACACCTGCCTCTAAAGCTGCTAAATAACATGCTATACTCACCCCTGCAGTTTCATGCGTATGTAATCTTATATGCATATTTTCAGGTAAGTTTTTTCTAGCCATTTTAATAACTTCATAAATTTTATTTGGATTTGAAGTTCCACTTGCGTCTTTAAAACAAATACTATCAAAAGGAATTTGCGCTTGTAGGATTTCTTTTAAAATTCTTTCATAAAAAGGCACATCATGCGCGCCTTTACATTTTGGAGGTAAATCCATTAAAGTAATAGTAATTTCATGTTTTAAACCATGCTTAACTATACATTCTCCACTAAATTTTAAATTATTTACATCATTTAATGCATCAAAATTTCTTATGGTGGTTGTGCCATGTTTTGCAAACATTTTTGCATGCAAGTCAATAATTTCTTTACTACCTGTATCAAGCGCTACAGTATTAACCCCTCTTGCAAGGGTTTGCAAATTTGCTTCTTTTCCAACGATGGCTCTAAATTTATCCATCATTTCAAAGGCATTTTCATTTAAATAAAAAAATAAGCTTTGAAACCTAGCTCCACCGCCAAATTCAAAATGCTTAATATCTGCTTCTTTAGCTGCTTCTAAGGCAGGAAAAAAGTCATTCATCAAAACTCTAGCACCATAAACAGATTGAAAACCATCTCTAAATGTGGTATCCATCACATCAATTAATTTTTTAGCCATAATTTTTCCTTATTTTTGCATCTTTGCAATTATAACCTTATTTCTTAAAAAATAAATTTATAAAATTTGATTTAACATAATGATAATAATCGCAACAGGCGCAACAAATCTGAGTAAAAAATACCATATTTCAAAAATACTTTTACTCATAAATTTAGAAAACAAATTATACATTTTCATTTTATCTACAAAAAATCCTACAAAAATAGCACTAGCAATAGCTCCAAGTGGGAGCATAAAATTAGAAGTTAATTTATCCAAAATATCAAAAAAACTAAAACCAAAGAAACTAAAACTAGCCCCATAACTAGTACTAAAAGATAAAATACAACTCATCCCTAAAAGAAAAACCACAAAACCTATAAAAACCAAAGCCTTTTTTCTTGAAATTTTATATTCATTCACAAGATAAAAAGTAAAAGGTTCTATCATAGAAACTGCTGAAGTAATCCCTGCAAAAAACAAAGCTAAGAAAAAATAAAAGGCTAAAAAATGCCCAAAGATAGCACCTAAGTTGGAAAATAAAGTCGTTAAAGATATAAATACAAGTCCAGCACCTTCTGCGGGATTGGCATTAAATTTAAATATAAAAGTAAATACAATAAGCCCCATCATTAAGCCTATGCTGATATTTAAAAGCACAATTATGGCTGAACTTGTGATTAAATTTGTATCATCTTTTAATGAAGCTGCGTAAGTAGTAATACAACCTATACCTAAACATAAGGTAAAAAAAGCAAGGCCTAAAGCTGTTAAAACCGAGTTTAAACTAAGTTTAGTAAAATCAGGATAAAACAAATAAACAAAAGCTTCTTTAAAACCATCTTGAAAAAAGCAATACACTAGCATTAATACAAGCATGATAAATAAACTTGGCATAATCCAAACATTCAGTTTTTCTATACCACTTTTAACCCCTCTTGAGACAACAAACAAGGTAAGAAAAAAAGCAATTAAAAAATACAAACTACTTTCTAAAATACTATTTTGTATTAAATTTCCAAACAAAGCTCCTGCCTCTTGGGTATTACTAGGCAAATAATAAATCGAAGTTATCATGTATTTTAAAACCCAACCCATAATAACAAGATAAAAAGATAATACAAAAATTCCACCGAGCATAAAAAATCCCGCAAATTTCCATTTTTGAGCATATTTAGTTGCTAAGCTTTTATAGGCATTTACAGGATCACTTTGACTTAATCTTCCCATAGCAATTTCAGCCAAAAATACACAAAATCCCACACTAATAGTCAAAAGCAAATACAAAAGCACAAAAGCAAAACCACCATTTTGCCCTACTAAGGTTGGAAATTTCCAAGCATTTCCAAGCCCTATAGCCCCACCTGCAACGGCTAATACAAAGCCTATTTTAGAAAATTTATCATTCATTTTAATGCCTTAGAAAAAAAGCTGTCTGGCCATGATTAAAATCACTGCTAATGGAGAAATATATCTTAAAAAGATATACCAAATTTCAAAATATACCCCACGCATAAATGGTTGAAATAAAATTTGCAAAGCTTCTTTTTTAAGTACAAAACCCACAAAAAATGCTGTAATTAAAGCAGAAATTGGCATTAATAAATTTTGTATGAAAAAGTCTAAAATATCAAAAAAACTTTTTCCAAAGAAATTTAAACTTGGTGCGCTTACATGATAAAAAGAAAGTATAGATAAACTTCCAAGAAAATAAACAATCACACCTACAAAAACCAAAGCTTTCTTTCTTGAAATTTGATAACGATTTATAAGATAAAAAGTAAAAGGTTCTATCATAGAAATAGCTGAAGTAATCCCTGCAAAAAATAAAGCTATAAAAAAGGCTATGGCTAAAACATTTCCCAAAAATCCTAATTTTGCAAAAAGTGTTGTTAATGATATAAATATAAGCCCTGGACCTTGTTGGGTAGGATCAGCCCCAAATTCAAATATAAAAGTAAATACAATAAGCCCCATCATTAAGCCAATGATAGTATTAATGATGATAATATTTAAAGCACTACTTATAAAATTTGTTTTATCGGGCAAGCTTGCTGCGTAAGTTAAAATCACACAAACACCCAAAGACATACTAAAAAATGCAAGCCCTAGTGCATCTAATATAGAATTAACACTTAATTTTGAAAAATCAGGTACAAACAAAAACTCACTTGC